>CAJCIF010000372.1 GCA_903970355.1 Actinomycetota bacterium | reverse complement strand
CATAACATTGACCGATTCTGATAGCTTGCCAATTTCATCTTCGCTTTTTACTGGAACGCGCGCATCAAAATTGCCGTCCGCAATGCGCTCCGTTGCTGCCGTGAGTCTTGAGAGGGCACTTGTTATGCCATAGATGAATGGAAGCCAGAAGAGAAAAGAAAGGACCAATACGAAACCGAGCACGCCTGCCATAAAGGTGACATCAAACAGCAATTTGGTTTCCCAGATATTCTCACAGGAAGCAAGGACGACAGCCGGCAAACGAAACCGCGGTTCGTTTACATCCGGCAGAAAGACAGAATCACCAATCCAAACCAGATTTGGATTTTCCGTTCGTGCCACAAACCTCATGTGTGGATTGGTTGGTTGTGAATGCACCATGCCCGCTCCCACTGTTATTGCTCTGCTGGAAAAAGTAGAACCGTGTAGTGAACGAGTTATTGGAAATGCATGCAGGGGGTGAGGAAAAGCCTCGTGCAGTGAAGGTGGTCCACGAAAAGGACCATCCATACCGGGTGGTCCGCCATCACCGAGTACAAGCATGTGTGGACCAGGTCCAAAATCAGGAGGAGGTTCAGGATGCGGAAATGCATGTGGACCGATCATATCCGGCGGTCCGCCTCGCCTTGCAAATGCTACGTGAAACTCAGGCGGGCCGAAAGAAGGAGGCAGCATCGTTTTTTCAGAAAGCGCTTCCGGCAACTTAACGGGATCTCCGGCGATTTGGCCATTCATCGCCTGGAAGACATAGAATTTTGCCTTATAAGTTTCGTTGTATCGCTTCAGTATGTCGTTCCAATTCTTTTGCGGTGCGGCATTGAATTCTGAACTTATGGCATCAGCTATGGTATCAAGCCGATCGCCGGCGGGACTGTTAACTAACCTATCCAGCCCCAGTCCAAATCTGGCACCAAAGAGTACAAGTGCCAGTCCAACTAGAATAGCTAAGTAAAGGGAGAGCATGCCCAGCGTCTGTAAATAGAGTGGACGCCGGACTTTCATTTCAAGTTCTCACCTGGATTCAAAAACAGATATCCGGCGGCGCGAACAGTGCGGATGAACCTTGGATTTTTGGGATCATCGCCAAGTTTTCTTCGCAATGCAGAGACGTGCACGTCAATTGATCGATCTGAAACATCATAGTTTCGATCTCTTATTTCGTTTAAGAGTTGCTCACGTGACTTAACGCGTCCTTTTGATTGGACAAGAACGACAAGCAAATCGAACTCTACAGGTGTAACGGTTATTGAGACATCGTTCAGTTTTACACTGCGTGCCAGGAGATCTACAGCGATCGGACCAACTGAAAATTCGGTGCCGATTTCGGCATTTCTGTTGGAACGCCTTAAGACAGCTTTCAATCTGGCTACCAGTTCACGCGGAGAAAATGTCTTAGGAAGGTAGTCGTCTGCTCCAATTTCCAAACCAACGATGCGATCTGTTTCATCGGCTCCCAGTGCTGTGAGCATAAGAACAGGCACCTTCGATCTCTCTCTTATTTTGCGAAGTACCTCATAGCCATCGGCTCCGGGCAGCATCACATCCAGGATAATCGCATCCCATGCACTGGATGATGCGCGCTGAATTGCCATTTGCCCGTCGTGCACAAGCGAAACTTCATAGCCGTGTTTGCCGAGGTAATCTGAAGTGAGCCGGCAAAATTTGATGTCGTCGTCCACCAGCAGTATGCGAACGATTTCGTTTTTATGGAGGTTATTTCCGGTTTCGATTTCTTCTATTCGATTCAAAATTGGCACCTTGGCAGCGGTCAATGTACCGCCCCTACGTTCTCTTTATCCGTTTTCTTAACTATCGTACCTTTCAGACTAGGTTTCAAGACTCGTTTCATAAAATGAATATTGGTCTCGAACGGGTGCGGCGTGAATCCCGTCAAACTTTGCAGGTGATGTTTGCCCAGCACGTACCTATCTTCATCTTTTAAAAGATAATCCCACACATAACCCGCACCTTTTACGTTGATTCCGGCTTCCTCTCCGACACCGGAACGCATTACACAGAGCCACTCTTCGATACATTCTTGATAAATTGTCTCGTCTCTTTCCTTTTGCGAATCTAGTTTGCCCTCAAGGGCAAAAGCATAGATTCTGTGTAAATTTAAATCATCCGGTTTGTCTTTTAGGGCTTGCCGGCAGAGTTGTACGGCACGTTCAAATTGCCTTGTACGCACTGCTGATTCAGCAGAGGAAATTATTCCGGGTGTATCAACTTCCGTCATGTCCAGAACGCGATCGTACGGCATGGTGGCTTTATCGGTTTTTGGATCTTCCTCGTTGAATTCCATTGCAGCTGCGCAAGGTGCAGAAAGCAACAAGCATGCAATTGCCAGGATTCTCGTGTATAAATTCCAAAGCATATGTACGTCCTCTAATGATGTTCTGTACTGGACGCGGAGGGCTTGTGTTCTTCAAACTGTCCGAGCTCATGGCGTTGCATGTCTAGCTTTAGTTTCTTTCTTTGATCTGGTGTTAGTGTCTGAGCCGCTTTCAACATGCTGTCTGCCATGACACTGTCCAGCAGTTGTTTTTGCGCGCTAATATTGGAATTGAGTTTACTAATTTCAGCGACATTGAGTTCAGTTTCATTGAGGGCTATATGCCTACTATGTTCAAGTGAACGTAAAGAAGTGAGAATCGGAGCGGCTTTTTCAGAAGTGCTGTCTTTCAAACGAGCGAGCTGATCGATTTGATCATCAGTGAGATTGATAACCCCTGGTGGTATCATTAATGGTGCCATTCCAATCATATGTTCCGGAGGTGGAGGCATTAGCAGCGGCCCACCTGCGTTGCTGCCTCCACATCCCCGTGTAGCAAAGAACATAGGCGGGCCGCCAGGTCCTAGACCAAACGGAGGGCCGGGTAGTTGAGCCAGAACTTGCTTCTGATGTGGAGGCTCCGGTTCGGACTGCGCCATTGCTTGCGCTCCTGCAACTAGATACAAACCTATTAAAAGTACGCCTCCCAATTTACCCAGCATGAGCTTTCCTCCGTATTGCTCTACACTGACTATCTAAGAACAGTCCAGTAAATACGGTATTTGTGGTTTGTAAAGGCGCCTTTACGATGGAGCGGGGGCGGCTTTTGGGCGATTTCGTGAGTTTATCCGTCGTTCATGACAGCACCTTGCCTATCTATTCTCACTACAATATGAACACCCCAATGGAAAGGTTTGGATCACAATGGAAAAAACCACCAGCACTGATCGCGTCAACGTTTCTTCCGGTTCACCTTTTGAAGGTCCAATCGGATTCTCCCGGGCTGTCCGCATCGGTAATGTAATTGCGGTATCGGGCACGGCTCCAGTTGCTAAAGACGGAAGCACTGCATTTGTTGGAGACGCATACAGACAAACCAAACGATGTCTTGAAATAATCCAGAAAGCTATTGAAAATGCAGGCGGTGAGTTGCGAAACACCATTCGCACACGCGTATTTCTCACTGACATTACCAAATGGACAGAAGTGGGGAGAGCTCACGGCGAATTCTTTGGAGACATCCGCCCAGCTTGCACTTTCGTCGAAGCTAAAGGTCTGATCTCCGGTGATTGGTTAGTAGAAATCGAAGCCGATTGCATTTTGGATTGACCTTCGTCTTTCAATTCTTAATCAAATCTGTAGAGGCCCTTTCTGTAAATGGCCTTACCAATTTTGACGAATAAACAGTTCTATAACATCTTGGTGCGTATGTGGTGGCATCATCTGTTTGTTCGGTCACGGTTTTGGTTTGAAAAGGGAAGAAAAAATGAAAGGCTTAGTTCAGTCAATCATGGTTTGTTTAATAGCCGTGGGCGCGTATTACATACTGACCGCTTTTAGCGAGCAGACAGTTGAACGAGATCAACTTAAGTGGTCATGCGTAGAAGGGCATTTGCTCGGTACGGGCAACACACTTGGAATACCTAGAGTGGGACGCATAGCAAGATTTGTCACTGGCACTCCCACTATGAGCTATATGACCTGGCTGTTCACCGCTCCGTACGAGCGTTATACATATGTCGTTAATGACCAACGCTACGAAGTAGATAAATCTGCATTGCCATGTCTTTCTCTTGTACGAGCTGTATTTATCACAAAAGATCTAGCAAAAGAGCAACCAAAAGCTGATCCGAAAGAATTTGAAAATCTGTTGAGGTCTAGATTGCAGCCTTCCGCAACAAAGCCAGTCATGCCCAGTATCGAAGAGATGTTGGAAGCTATGTCACCGAAGATCAAAGTTTATTACAATGCTGCTAAGCCGGAACAATCAATGCCGGATCCAAAAGTTGCCAACTTTTTCGAAAGCATTTTATGGACAGGCATCGTATTTGCTGGAGTGGGTATTCTCAGTTTGCTTGCCATGCAGTATCATGCCTGGATAGTTTCCGGCACTGATTCCGCCGAACAAACTCCCAGCTACTACAATAAAATGACAGCTCGCTACACCACCAAACGCTGAGCGTCAAAGCGGTGTAGATGCTAGTTGTCCAAATAGAAAAATGAGGACTTAGAAATGGCCGCCTGGTCGAAAGACGAATTACGCAAGATTGCTGAAGCCGATGACCTTCACATCTCACCATTCCGTGAGGATGGAGTGACATACGGCACCCCTACATGGATTTGGTCCGTCGCTGTCGGCGATGCCCTATACGTGCGCGCTTATAACGGGCAAGACTCCCGTTGGTATCAGGCGGCCTTGCGCAAGAAGTCGGGGCGGATCATAGCCGCTGGCATGACGAAAGAGGTTAGCTTCGAACCTGTCGATGGGCCCATCAACGACAAGATTGATGATGCTTACAAAGCGAAGTATCATAAAAGCCCATATGTTAAACCGATGGTTGGTGCAAGCGCTCGGTCCGCGACAGTCAAGATCGTGCCTGCATAATGCCATCTCAACCGCCTTTTAAGGAGAACTTATGCCGCACATTGTCGTAAAGCTCTGGCCGGGAAGAACAAATGAACAAAAAGAGCAACTGTCCGAAGCAATCGTGAAAGCCTTCAAGGATGTTTTGAATTCCAGCGACCAGTCGATTTCAGTCGCTATAGAAGATGTGAAGAAAGAGGACTGGGAAGAGCAAGTATACAAGCCTGAAATTTTGCCCAACATGGAAAAGCTGTACAAGAAGCCCGGCTATACCATGTGATTTGAACTACTTACTTTTGCCTGCTTTAGCTGGTTCTTTGAACTTGTGAATTTGCAGGTACTCTTCGTAGGTACCATAGAAATCGATGATACCAGTTGCGGTGAACGAGATAATTCTTGTTGCCACTTCTGAAATAAGATCACGATCGTGTGTCACTACAAACACGGTGCCAGGGAAAAGTGTAAGTCCTTCGGCCAGGGCTGAAACCGCTTCCAAATCCAGGTGGTTAGTAGGTTCATCCAGGACGAGAATTGGATGCTTCTGCATCATGAGCCGCGCCATTAGCAGTCGGGCTGATTCTCCCCCAGAGAGACTGTCCGTTGCTTTTAAACTTTCTTCGCCGGAGAAGAGCATCCGCCCGAGTAAGCCGCGTATGTATTCATGACCTTCTTTTTTCATGAATTTCATCAACCAGTCTAGCGCTGTGGTACCAGGCTCAATTGCATCGTGATAATCCTGCGGGTAGTAGCTGTAATTGTCCTGAGCAGCTTCTGACCACTTAATAGTGCCTTTGTCCGGTTTGATTTCATTGAGCAAGCATCGAAGAAGTGTTGTTTTACCAACACCGTTTGAACCGATAATGGCAATTTTTTCGCCGCGTACAACTTCGAAAGTAAAGTCTTTAAAAAGGGTTTTGTCGTCGAATGCCTTAGTGAGACCCTTAACCTTCAGTATTTCTTGACCGGTCGCCCGTTCTTGTTCGAAACGGATGAAAGGCCGTTGAATGTTCGACTTTTTGAGTTCTTGCGGAGCAAGGCGAACTATTTCCTTCTTGCGCGATTGTACCTGGCTGGATCGTTGCCCGGCTGCGAATCTTGCTACGAATTCCTGCAGTTGTGCCACCTTCTTAGCCTTGTCTTTGTTGGCTTCTTCGATGGTTTGTCTGTTCTGTAATTTGGCCTCGACCATATTGTCGTAGTTGCCTGGATAGATGATGATTGTCTCGTAGTCTATGTCTGCGATATGCGTGCACACCGAATTAAGGAAGTGCCGATCGTGTGAAATAACAACAAGTGTTCCTTCGTACTCAGAGAGAAACTCCTCCAACCAGTGGATGGATTCGAGATCCAGGTGGTTTGTAGGTTCATCCAGCATCAGGGCTTCAGGACCGGCAAATAGAGCTTGAGCCAACAACACCCTGAACTTATAGTCGGTCGCGAGGGTGGCCATCATGTTTTCATGCTGTTCATCCGGTATGCCGATACCGCGTAAAATTTGTCCGGCTTCAAATTCGGCGTTATATCCGTTCTCGTCGGCAATAATGCTTTCCAGATCGCCCAGGCGGTGCAATTGCTCTTCTGTGTGTTCGGTGAGTTCACAGAGCATGTCCTTTTCTTTAAAGGCACTCCAGAGCCGTTCATTGCCCATTACGACCGCATCTATGATGCGCTCGTCGTCATAGGCAAACTGGTTTTGCTTAAGCACACCCAATCTTTTAGGACTTGTAACAGAACCGCGGTTAGACGCTTCATCCTCTCCGGTGAGAATTCTCATGAACGTCGATTTGCCACAACCATTGGGCCCGGTTAAGCCATACTTGTTGCCTGGTATGAACTTAACGTTGACGTTTTCGAATAGAGTTCTGCTGCCATAACCTTTGGTAAGGTCCGTAACCGTAATCATGATGCCCTTTCCTTGCAATTAAAAAGACGCGCAATACGCGTCCGCTACCAAGGAATTATATCTTGGCTTTCTATTAACAAGGGTTGAAGAGCCTGCAATCGTTACGATTCAGCTTTCTTTATCGTGTCCGCAGGTTCTGTCTCGAACCGTGTATTTCTTGGATGAATGCCCACAAGTTGGGCACTTTCCGTCATTTACACGCTTAAAAAACTGTTTGGCGCAGTCTACGGCTAATGCTGCCCCTACCAAAACAAAAATTGGTGGAATGACTGGCATTCGTATCGGGATTCCTGGTCTAGCATTTTTGTATACCATGGCATGCAACCTTTACTGGGGGCACTAGATATATTTTGGCATGAAATCAATTTTTGCGCCGCTTTGTTTAAGTGTACGAACTGCCACCATATATGGTGCTAATTCAAAAGGGCACAGCTTATGCCATGCCCTTCAAATATTTCCTTTAGAGAATGTCTATTTCTGGGCTGCGGCCATTTGTTTTTCCATAGCCTGTTTGGCGCGTTGGCCAATTTGTTCTGGTGTGAGATCTTCCACATGTGTGGCTACATGCCATTGATGGCCGTATGGATCTACGAACTTACCGGCACGGTCGCCCCAGAATTGATTGTCGACCGGCATTTCTACTTGTCCACCTTCTTTGATGGCGCGAGCGAAGACTTCATCTACGTTTTCTACGTAAACATAGATTCCAACTGGTGTGCCACCTAGTGTTTTGGGGTCACGTGCATTCCAGGCTGGATTGGCGTCGCATAGCATTAGTGTGCTGTTTCCAACTTGCAGTCCAGCGTGCATAATTTTGCCATCTGGACCAGCGAGACGATGCACTTCTTTTGCATTGAACACTTTCTTGTAGTACTCTATCGCGGCATTCGCATCTTTTACAATTATTGCGGGACTGAGCGTGTTGTAACCTGGCGGAATCGGTTGCGTCATGATTCACTCCTTATGAGGAAATATGCAGTGCGATCAGTAAACCATATGCCTATTAGCCGGCTTCTCTTGGCTACTCGAAATTCATAATGTATTTGTGTTTGGGTGCGCGTTTCAGATTAAAAAGGTGTCGTTTTGTTTCTTAGACTAATACTTGCGCTCGTTATGGTTACGCTCTCAGCTCGCGCTGGTTTGGCAGCCGGTGGGGAAGATGTACCCATGACTCCGACAGATGTGAAACCACCGCCTGCACGGAAGGAATATTCCAGTTTCGATCTTCCAGCAATCAAAAATTCTAATGGAGAGGATGTTGGCACCTTTGAATCAGGAGATTCGGAGGAATCTGCACTCAATTGGTTGAACAAACAAATCGCTGCAAATGCTGATGCAACTCGTCTTGTTCAGCGCGCTTTGATTTATGTAAAACGCGGGGATACAAAATCTGCTATTGCCGATCTAAAACGAGCTATCACAATGGGAACTCCGAGTGAAGACCCAACGGAACTGCTCGTTTTGATTTATATGCGAGCAAAGGAATTCGATAAAGCAGAAGCAGCCGGGAAAGAATTTCTTGCCAAAAATCCAAAAGGCATTCGAATCTGGATTGTGATGAGCAGGCTCTATGCAGAAGAAGGAAAAGTCAATGATGCGGCTAAAGCAATTGATAAGGCCATAGCTATAGATCCTAAGAATGCGGATTTATACATGTTAAAAGCTGCTATCTATGGCAAGAACAAAGACTATGAAAAAACGATGCGCGCCATTGAAGATGGCTTGAAAGCAGCGCCTAACGATAAACTTCTGCTCTTTTCGCAAGCCTATGCTCATGAAACGATGTCGAAAGACAGCAAGCTGGCAATCAAAGAACTTGATGATTTAATAGCGAAATATCCGGATTTCTTTAAGGCACAAGAGGAGCGCGCTGCAATCGAATTCGATCTCCAAAACTATGCAGCGGCAAAGAAGCTCTATGGCGAAATAATTGAGAAAATCTCTGTGAAAGAGAAAGTTCAACCGATGCAAATTATAGAAAAAACTGCCAGTAAGCAAGAGCTATTGGAGGGCGTTCAAGCAGCTCTAGAGTCAGTTCCGTTAGGTGCTCTGCACACTAAGTGTCTGAATGCCAAAGCTTATTGTGAGTTAGAACTCGGAGAGTTCGATGACGCTACCAGAGACAATTTTGAAGCAATTATTCATGCGCCTCAAAACGCTAGATTTCGCATTCTTCAGAGCAACATTTGTCTTGCATCAGGACGTGCTAGCGAAGCGCAAGCCTACATGGAAGATGCCCTGGAACTGACGCCGGACGATGGGACTACTTATTTTAGCCAGGGCTATAACTTCCTTGCTAAAGAGCAATTTCCTGATGCACTCAAAGCATTTGTCGATGCACTTGCACGAACCAAAGACACGGAATTTCCGGCAGCCTATTGTTACCTTTATAAGGCACAGCTTGAAAGAATCCTGGATAAGGCTAAAGATGCCGATGATACGCTTCAAAAAGCATCCACCACCCTCAAACTGAGTGAATGGCCGGGGCCGATTATTCAATATTTGATGGGCAAAAAAAGTGCTGAAGGGTTGAACAAAGATGCATCAGATAAAGGCAAACAAACAGAAATGCATTTTGCTCTCGCGCTTGAGGACATGGCAAATAAGAACGATCAAAAAACTCTAGATGAGTTGCACTGGGTGCAATCAGTTGGCGAACCTTCTTTCATGGAAACCTGGACCGCAAGAGCAATGTTGAAATACAAAAAGTGAGGAAATGAAAATGCAGAAAGTGACTCCGTGTTTGTGGTTCGACAATCAGGCCGAAGAAGCTGCCAATTTCTATGTATCCATTTTTGAAAACTCGAAAATACTGCACATCGCTCACTATCCCGATGACACAGCGGAGAAATTAGGAAGAGCGAAAGGCAGCGTCATGACCGTTAGATTCGTACTCGATGGACAGGAATATCTTGGCTTGAATGGCGGTCCGAACTATAAATTTACGCCTGCAATTTCTCTCATTGTTAACTGCAAAACGCAAGAAGAAATAGATCGTATGTGGTCGAAACTCTTAGAAGGCGGCAATGAAGTGCAATGCGGGTGGCTAACTGATAAGTTCGGAATGTCGTGGCAAATCGTGCCAGCAACACTGGGCGAAATCTTCGCCAAATGCGATGCTGAAGCGTCTGCTCGCGTCATGAAAGAGGTTATGCAAATGGTGAAACTCGACATTAACCGCTTGGAAAACGCAGCCGCCGGCCGAGTACCTGTTTAACGAATCAGTTATCGAGTTATCTTGCGTATTCTGGGCGTCGTGCCGCTTGATGAATGGCTCGTTCAAAGAACAAGTATTTCGAAGTCGCGTACGCTTTGGTTTTGATTGGCGCGTGTAGTTTCGAATGCATTGGCGTAACTTCTTCGGCGAAGACTTTGCCGTTGCTGCCGACGAGCTGTTCAGCCTGAACAGCTAAGATCGTTTGAAAGCTGCTGATAATTACGATCAGGGAAATTGCTGAATGCCGCATAATTACTAGCCCTCCTCATGGCTCAGTCTTGAAATGACGCCACGAGGTTGAATAGGTTCCGGTTAAGATTTGATCAACAAGATTTGATCAACCGGTTTTTGATTTCTTGGCCGGATGAGTTTCAGTTCGCCAAAAGAATGCACCAGTCTCGGGATCGTAATCATCATGGACGTGCGTGCCATCAAGTTCATCCATATCCTGAGTTTTCAGATGTCCGGTTTTGGTATCAAATTGTTCAAGGCTATGAAAGCCATCTTTGCATTTGATGTCGCGAGTGTCTAACATAGCAACGCTGGTATCAAAATGAGATTTGCATCGGTTTGCATTTGCTTTTCAACTGCAAGTCTGTCTTCTGGTGCCATGGCATGTAACTGCTTGGCTAAGTCACCCAATTGCCCCTTTGCCGCAATGTTTTCGAGATTGTTTACATGCTTATCAAACTCTGCCGTGTCCATTTTCTCCCCCTGGCGCCTACTTTACAGTCTTCGGTCTAGATAATGACAACATCGAGTGACTTTGCAGTGACCGTTCAGTTTGGTAGATTGGCACAACCGCGTCCTTAGTTGACAATAGGAATTAGTATGCGTTCACTAATCGCTCCAATGATGGCGCTCTCGATCACTTCGGCTATCGCGCAAGCTCCAGCAAGTGTTGAAGATTCAGAAAACGGCGGCACGCCAAATACTTCCTTGCCTATGCCGAAGGATATGACGGTTGAACGGGATATCGCTTATGGAAAAGATCCAAAGCAAAAGATTGATGTTTATATTCCAGCGCAGAGCAAAAACGCACCAATCATCATGATGGTTCATGGAGGTGGATGGCGGCTGGGCGATAAATCGAGTAAGCCCGTAGTGAGCAACAAGGTAGCTCATTGGGTGCCGAAGGGCGTCATTTTTGTATCTGTAAATAATCGATTGGTGCCGGCAGCTTATCCAGTTGAACAAGCGGAAGATGTTGCGCGTGCGCTCAGCTATGTACAAGCGAATGCGCCATCCTGGGGAGGAGATCCAAAACGCATTGTATTAATGGGACATTCAGCAGGTGCACATTTGGTGGCACTACTTGCCAGTGACCCAGAGCTTGTTTCGAAGGAAAATGCAAAACCCTGGTTGGGAACGGTAGCTTTAGATAGCGCCGCAATGGACGTTGTTAAATTGATGGGAAAACGTCATTTAGGCTTGTACGACGAAGCCTTTAAAAGCGATCCCACTTATTGGGCAGAGGCTTCGCCAGTTGATAGGCTAAAATCTGCGCCGAATCCAGTTCTGCTCGTTTGTTCTGCGCGACGTCCGGATTCACCTCTTCAAGCCAAGGCCTTCGCTGAAAAGGCGACGAAGTTAGGAGGGCGTGCGATCGTACTTCCTCAGAATTACAACCACTCCGGCATAAATGAAAACCTGGGCTTGCCTGGTGAATACACCGAAGCAGTTGATTCCTTTCTGCATTCCGTTGGTTTGTATTAACCAGCCAATTAGATGGCTCTAGTCGACATTCCTATGCAGCACCACCAGAGCAAGCCAAACATTGCCCACAAGGCAAGCAAGCTAAGAACAGAAGTCATTGCGAAATTGCCTGCGGTCATATAAGTCATCCAGGCGGAAAGATATGAGAACCACGATTCAAGAAAATTGTGAACTATAACCACCATAACCACTACCTTCCTTTTCAATTCAACTGACTAAAAAGGTGCAATAGTGCCCTCGATGGTTCCACCTGTAATGGCGACGGTCTTTAGAGGTACGTGTGCATTTTCGGCAGGCATACCGCGTGATCTCAGCCGAAACTCAGCTCAGCGTTATGGTTGCGGCGTGAATCGAGAGAAGATGTTATCGAACTCAGTTGTGCCACCATTGCTTTGTATGTCACCCAGATTGAGCCCAAATCGCTCTTGCAGTAGTGTTCGCAGCTCTCTTGCTGAGTTGATTTCCTTCTCTTCTTTTTGATGTGTCTGTTCGTGATAGATCGTGAGCTGATTGTTTATGAGATTGCTGGTTGTATCTGGACCCAGCTTTGACACCATCAAAGTATGGAGGAAATGCGATGTTGGATAACTATAGGTGTAGAAATTGGCCATTTCGTAATCGATTCCATAGCGGACATAGAGATCAAATCTATACATCGATCGCCAGGTATCTCTCACCTTAACTTGCACAAGATAAGTGGTGGCATCAAGTGCAACAATTCGGTAGACCTGGTGAGATGTTTTTTGTTCTAGTTCCAATTGCAGCAGTAATGGTGCTGTAAACGACATGCCACCGAATCCGACATCAGCAATATAGCGGGTCCCATCCAGCGTGATGAGAAGCAAGCAATGGTCAAGCGCAGTTATTTCATCATCGCCATGTCCCCAGAGAACCCTGGCTCCAAGCCCCAAAGTTTCGAAGCCTATAGAGTCCAAAACATGCTTGAAGAGTAGATTGTGTTCGAAACAATAGCCACCACGGCCACCATCTATCAGTTTGCACTTCAAGGATTCCGTATCGAGCCGCACAGGTCTGCCAGCAAGTGGACTAAGATTCTCAAACGGTATGGCTATCGGATGCAGATAGTGCAAAGACTGCAATGTTTCTAAATCGACAGAAGGTGCGCCATTGTATTTGATACGCTCAAAATAAGCATCGAGATAATCGCTTGTGCCTTTTGTCGTCGTCACACGCACTCCTCTTTATGGCTTCTCAATATCAAATGTTCCGTGGGTTGGATTTCCCAATTTTTGAGCCATCTTCTCCCACATCTTTCTTGCTTTCTTGTCTTTGATATCTTCGATATTTTCCCGCACTAATGTTTTGGTGAAGAGATGTCCATCTCGAGAGAATGTGATGTCATCCTTCGCTCCGGCTTTGCCGAATGTAACTTGCCACATTGGAATCGTAGGATCTGGCTTGCGATGCGAAGTGTCATCAGGATTGTTGACGACGAGATCACCTACTTGTACACCAGCGTAATACGCAGGTGAGTCTTTCCAGACCTTGTTCACTGTCGGCGTTGTATGGAAAACCGTGGCGATAGAATCCATTCCCAACCAACCAATTCCTAAATCCCTGTAATCATCAGAAGTCATTTCTGCACCGGAAGATAGTTTTTGAACTGCCAGTTGAAAAGGCGTATTCGTAGTATTAGTTGTTGTATCGGTTTTTGATTGTTCCGCTTGCAGATTATTGTCTTGTGTGTCGCCGGTCAGTTCGTTTTTCTTCACGCCGCCTTGAAGTGGAGTTTCTTCTGTATTTGTGTTGGTGGCGGAGGCAACGGGCGTGAAATCTATGCTGGGAGTTTCGTTCCGCAGCGCAATAGTATCGTTAGCCCGAGCCGCAAGCGGTAATTGCATACACAGTGCAATTGCAGGCACTGTGCTTAAAAAGCGAGTAGCAAAGGGTTTTTTCCTAGTTTCCATCATAAATCACCTGTATTTAGCCGTCCGCACGGTTCTACTCGGTTACCTGATATTTTAGGAGGAAAATCTATAATTAACCAATCCCAACTCCCGGAGCTCCCATGAAACGCCTCATTTACGGTTGCTTGTCCGCTCTTTTCGTTGTTTCGTCTACATTCGCCCCAACTAGCGCGGACGATGGCGGCATTTCGTTTGGTGGTTCTCCTCACTTGCTCAGTGGACATCCTTCGGTTGCGATGAAAAGTGAAGCGGTAAAAATCGATGTTCATCCAGACCTTATATCTGTAGATTGCAAATTCGTTTTCCATAATAGCGGTCCCACTTGCTCGGTGAGAGTGGGATTTCCAGATCAAGGGCTCGGTGCAGAGGAACCTTATCAAGGTGAACCTTTGCCGACAAAAGGACTCAAGGCAACGTTTATGACCTATGAATCATATATAGATGGAAAAAAGGTGCCAACGAAACTCGTGCCAACAAATGATCGTGGTTTGTTCTGGCATACGAAGAATGTCACTTTCAAAGGCAAAGGCGACTGCCTGGTTCACGACGTCTATACATTGAAGCCGGGCTCTCAGGTAACAGACGAGAATGGCATGTATCAACAAACTTCTTATGTTTTGCATACCGGAGCATCATGGCATGGTCCAATTGGTGAAGCGACAATCACTATTAACTTTGCACCACAGGTGATGCCGGGGCCAATCAATTTGAAATCATTAGCATCAATACCGAACCAAGATATTTCCCGTCTGAAATGGTCTATGCAACCAGCTGGCACGGTCATCTATGAAGGTATGTGCGAACCTAAATTAGAAGGACAAACCTTGCGCTTCTTCAAAGAAAACTTCAAGCCAACTAAGAAAGACGACATTCATATTTGCTATGCCTACAGAAAATTGACCAACATGAATTGACGAGTCACTTCAATCACTTCATTAACTGTCTCGACCTGTTGCGGCTGAATCTGCAATACCGCTAGATTGATTGCAAGTTAGCACTGGCACCTTGTGCCGGTTTCCAATGGAGATTTTTCAATGAACAAATTGCAGTCTGCACTTTTCACAACCATGCTGTTAGCGGGATCCGCATGCATGCCGGCTTTCGCTGATGAAAGCAA
>CAJCIF010000371.1 GCA_903970355.1 Actinomycetota bacterium | reverse complement strand
CAGTTTCCTTTTGTCGGCGACTGTCTGATCCGGCATCTGTCGCCAAAATTAGGCGTTTCCAGACCATCGGCGTAACATGCGTGGTGAAGGAACGCATCTCGTTAAAAGTTTGCGGACTAACTCGTTCGCCGACAATGGGTGCCTGTCTTGTTCTTTCTGGAAAACAATTTTGACATAAGATTCCGCCGGCTTCATGGTCGAAACCGCTCACTAGATAGTCTGTGAGCACGCGGCTGCAATTCACACAGGTAGTGAGTTCAGGACGATAGCCAATCAGATCCAATAACGCCAGCTCGAATTCCAAACTTAAGAGAGCCGCATCGGTTTCTGCTTTTTCTTGTTTTGCAAGAGCATCAAGAAGAAACTCAAAATAATCTGCTGATTCTTCTTCCAGCCCCTGGCCAAGGTACACCGTCAATTCCGCATAATAAAGAGCGAAAGCAAGCCGGGTGAGATCTTTTCGCAAGCCGGAAAAGCTTTCTATGCCCTGGGCTTGAGTAATTATGTCAAGCGATTTCCCGGTTGCTACAAGAAGCTCATTGACGCACAGCACTTCCGCCCGCCCGGCAACTTTCGTGCCTGGTTTACGAGCCCCTTTTGCAACAGCTCTAGTCAAACCGCGCTCTTTTGAAAAGAGCGTCAGGACCTTATCAGATTCACCAAGAGCAAAGGTTCCGATGTTGATTGCGGTAAGCGTGTAGCTAGGCATGCAACACTATTTAACCGGCGCTTTCTCCTTAAGGAGAGTATGCCAGTCCGCGTGAACGAAACCTTGATCTGGTTTGTTGACCTTTTCAAAAGTATGAGCGCCGAAGAAATCTCTTTGTGCTTGGGTGAGATTTTGCGGAAGCACGGCACTGCGATAAGCATCGTAATAGGCCAAGCTGGCAGATAAAGCCGGCACAGGCAAACCTAGCAATTGTGCTGTTGTTACGGCATAACGCCATTGATCTTGGGCCTTATTGATGAAATCAGCAAATTCCGGATCAACCAGCAAATTGACAATGTTGGAACCTTTCGCAAACGCTTTGCGAATTTGCTCGAGCAATTGTGCTCGAATTATGCAACCGCCTTTCCAGATACGAGCTGTTTCAGCAAGATTGACGTTCCATTTATAGGTATCGGATCCGGCCTTAATGAGGGCCATACCCTGGGCGTAACTGCAGATTTTGCTTGCATATAAGGCATGCTTTAGCGCTTCAATCAATTTCGCTTTATCCAGGGAGCGGCTTGCTGCAGCATTGTCGAATGACAATACTTTGGATGCGGCAACGCGTTCATCTTTAATTGCCGATAATTGGCGGGCCGTTAAAGCGGCATCGATTGTCGGAATAGGAATGCCTAATTCCAGAGCAATTTCACCTGTCCATTTGCCCGTTCCCTTCTGACCAGCCTTGTCGACAATGAGATCAACAAGTGGTTTTTTGGTTTCTTCATCTATAACGGAAAGAACTTTGGCAGTAATTTCAATCAAGAAAGAATCGAGGAAGCCCTTATTCCACTCCGCAAAAATCGCAGAGATTTCGGGAGCACCTAAGCCAAGTCCGCGTTTGAGAACATCGTACACTTCAGCGATAAGCTGCATGTCACCGTATTCGATACCATTGTGCACCATCTTTACAAAGTGCCCGGCGCCATCCGGCCCCAGGTAGGTAACGCACGGTCCATCATTCACTTTGGCGGCAATTGCTTCCCAAATTGGTTTCAACTGTTCGTATGCCGCTTTGTCTCCGCCCGGCATAAGAGATGGCCCCCAGAGGGCTCCGTCTTCACCGCCTGATACACCAGAACCAATAAAGTTGAAACCTTCTGCTTTCAGGGCGTTTTCTCGGCGACGGGTGTCTTCAAAGTGCGAATTGCCACCATCAATAATGATGTCGCCCTTTTCAAGATATGGTTTTAGACCATCTATTGTTTTGTCTACAGCATCCCCAGCCTTTACAAGCAAAATAATCTTGCGGGGTTTTTCAATAGCTTCTACGAAACTCTTCGGGTCATGACAGCCGATTACCTTTTTACCGGCTCCTCTGCCATTGACGAACTCATCTACCTTTTCAGTAGTTCGGTTGTAGATTGCAATGGGATAGCCATTGCGTTCTATGTTGAGCGCCAGGTTTTCACCCATGACGCCAAGCCCAATTAAGCCGACCTTAGCTGTGTTTGCCATATATCTTCCGCCTTAATCAAATCCGATGAGATATACAAGATTAGCTCATTGGGAAATTAAGACTATGACCCAAACCTAATCTAGCCCGATATCTAATTCGATTCTTCACAAATCCGGGCTAGTCCGGCATCGCTTCATCCGATTGGACATTGACGACCCGCACGCCCCGTCCGTCCAGAAAATCAACCACATCCTGAGCGCGACCGCCCATTGGCCAGAGCGGCACCTCCATTTGAATGTAGGGAGCATGGAAGATTATGCTGGCAGAATCCCTGTACGGATAGTATTCCGCGTACTTAATGTCGTCCAGAAGGACCATTTGCGTTGAGCGACTATGTCGCAGTCTGTCAACCAAGATGAGAACGGCGTCTGTTTCTGTAATTTCAAAGATGTAGTCGCGGTAGGCATCACGAACCATTGTGTAGGTTAAAAAGCCAAGGAAAGTAGCAAAGGCTGAAAGCGAACAAAGCAGCATTACACCGGCAAGAAAGTTGTGCGACATCGCAACAAGAGCAACGGAAAACCAGAGGAAGATGAAAATCCAACCCAGCGCCACTGCTACTGCAAGAGGAATTAATCCCGTTCTATTGGAATAAGGATTCGATACAAGCTTTAAGCCGACTCGTTCTACAACTGCTGTCATGGCTCGCTCCCAAATTCCTCAGGGTCAAGGTTCTAGATCAGCCTCCGAATAATAATAAGACTAGCGTAAATGTGCCGCTGTTCCATAGGCCATGGGCAACAATCGCTGGAATTATACTTTTTGTCTTCTCGGTCACAAATGCAAAGATGAAGCCGAGGGCGAAAAGGGGCAGCATTCCACCAGGATCAAGATGAGCCAGGGCAAAAGGCAAAGCGCAAAGAACAAGAGAAGGGAAAACAGGCAAATTACGCCGCAAAGTGGAGTATAGAAAACCTCGGAACAACGCTTCTTCACAAAAAGGAGCCAGGACACCGAGGGTGAAATAGAAAACGAGAGTGGCAAGGGAATCATTAGTATGCGCAGCTTCAATTACCTTGCCGAGAATGGGGTTACTGGATCCGTGCGAATTGAGAAAATGAGTGGCAATGGCATAAGAAACTAAAACTATCGGTATGCAGGCCGACCAGGCCGCTATTCCGATCAAAACCATGCGCACAGGACCAAGCCTGTTCACCCGCCATCTAAACTTGATGCCTTCAAGGAAACTTATGGCATTTGGTTTAAAACCGAACCACCAGGCGTAAAAGAGCCCTGGAGCGTTTCCGGCTGTATAAACGGTCATTGTTAGTAGCGCCGTAAGCAGTACTTTGTCGCCAGCTGCCTTCAAAGCCGGTCCACCGAACAACCCCACAACTACCTGAGTGAGCAGCCAGAAGAGAAAGACTTCATAGACATTTAGCCAGCCGTAGCTTGCTTCTGCTGCAATCATGAATCTTTCGCGGGCTGGAGTGATCTCACGCGCTAAGAGAAAAAGCTGAATGAGAATGACGATTAAACCAACAAAGCCACTTACTGCGCCAACCGCGATGATAATTACAAAGTTGAGCAGATAGTGCATCGAGTGCGATTGCATATCGCTTTCTTGCTGCTCGATTGCACTGTGGTTGTTTGAGCGCTTTAGCCAATGCAGGATGGCATGCTGTGTGTACCAGCCGGAGGGAAGATGCTCTGAAATGAAGGCGCGCTTCTGAGCGTCGGTTTTGGGAGTATCTGATTTAGGAGCATCAGATTTCGGGACTTCGGCTTTTGCGGGTTCGGATTTAGCTTCTGCAGATTTTGCAGCTTCGGATTTTTTTGTATCAGGCTTATCAGCACTGGGTTCCTTCAAGGCGTAAGCGAATGAAAGAGCCTCAGCACTATCTTTTGCATCTTGGTCTTCCAATTTGCAAAGTTGATCGAAATATTTTTTCTTTGTGGGCGAGTTCAACTCTCCGGCAAGGATAACGAGCTTAGTGAGCGTCTCTTCCTCGGGCGGGTTTTCTTTTTCCGCTTGCTGTTTCGTTGAGTCGAAAACAGCTTTGATCATCTGATTGTCTTTGGTCTGGCTGCTAAAAACACCTGCCAGATCGGTGCTCAGCATAGAGCTCATGCTTAGCAGGGCGTCCTGAATCTCCAGCATTATTTCTATGCGGCCGCCGTCAGCGGCTTCACCTCCGCGTGTGAAACCATGCGTTTTGGAGCCAGCTGAAAAAAGAGTTTGAAAGAGGATCAGGCTGCCGACAACAATAAAGACAATCTCGCCGGGCGACTTTTTCTTAGGCGTCGGTTGTGGCACTTCATTCATTGGTTACTGCCGGATTTCGTCAACGGCAGTTTAACACTCGGCTATTCGCCACCGCCACCGCCGCCGCCGTCTCCAGAGAAGAAGGATGAGCCGTATTCGCCCAATTCGCCGAATCCGCTGAATTCACCATAGTCGCCAAATGATTCATAGCCGCCAAACTGCGTGCCAGTATCATGCAAGAAGTCTGTTTCTGAAGTAAAGTAGCCAGGGTCATCCGTTTTGGGAACCTGGTCTGCATAGTAACCCCAGGGAAATCTCGTAGAGAGCTTGCGGCGCATTAGGAAGCGAGGCATCTTGATGAAACCCAACCCGTAAATAACGCCGCCTATAACTGCGACTTCAGTGAATAGAACTCTGCCCCAATGAATCACGACTTCGGGCGACCAAAATTCGCCTTTTCCGCGGAAAGCACAAGTTGGCAACAAGCCATGAGCGCTCCGTAGCGCAAATCGTAGGGCCTTGGTAGGCCGAAGTCAATAACTCTATGGGAAGAGTACTAATCAGATTCAGACAGAATAGCTACTTTCTGATTGCCAACCGAGCTGACAGTCATTCTGGGTGCTTGCGATTTTTTGAAGTTTTCTATGTATCGTCTAAGCGCTTCCCGAATTAAATCTGAGCGGCTACGATGCTCCACTTGAGCAACAAAATCTATTTGCTCGAGCAATCCGGGCGGCAACGCCACAAGCACTTTCTTCGGCATCTGAATTCCTTTTGGCTAATCTTGAGGGAGAGGTGGCAAAATTTCTAAGGGTTACTCAACGCTTGCATAATGTTCGCAAGTGCATTCATGCGAAGCGCGCGGTAACGAGTCGGAATAATCTACACTTCTGCATGCTGTTTTTAAAGACCCGGAAAGCCCATAACGCAGAATACCCTCGAAACTTATATAAAAGCTTTTTTCGGGATAAAGTTTTCGGACTAATTGAAATCAGCATGGCTAGCCGGTTTACAGAAGCTCCAAAGACTTATGCAGCGACAACTTCGGAAGTTTGAACAATGACAGAAAGCATAGGAAACAAACAATTATTGACGGTCAACTCACGAACAAGTGGTTGTTCTGCAAAAATTTCTGCGGCCGAGTTGAATGCAATTCTTTCCGATCTTCCTAAACCGATCTGCAAAGAATTAATCGCTGGTATTACAAATTTTGAGGATGCCGCTGTTTACAAAATTTCAGAAGAACTTGCAATTGTGCAGACAATAGATTTTTTTCCGCCCATTCTGAGCGATCCATTTTTGTTTGGCCAGGTAGCGGCCAACAATGCACTTTCCGATATTTATGCAATGGGTGCAAAACCAATTTTCGCTTTGAATGTTTTGAGTTTTCCTACCTGCGACTATCCGTTAGATACCGTCAAGTCGATATTGAAAGGTGGGTTAGATCAGATGGGCAAGGCTGGAGCGATCTTGGCAGGCGGCCATTCAATTCAAACGCCGGAGATCCTCTATGGTCTAGCTGTGACAGGATTAATCAATCCTCGCAAAGTTCTCACCAATGGTGGTGCACGTCCAGGCGATAGTTTGCTAATTACCAAACCAATTGGAACAGGCATAGCGCTTATCGGACTGAAGGCCGAAAGTCTAAGTGCTAAAGGCCAGAAAGTCCTTATGGAAGTTTTGACGACATTAAACGACGGTTTACTACCTCATCTCGAACGATTTCCTATACACGCTGGTACGGATGTAACTGGTTATGGCCTGGCTGGTCATTTGCATGAAATGGCTAAAGCAAGCGGCTTGGCATGCAAACTCAACTTTTCGAAAGTGCCTCTCATTCCGGAGGTTAGTCAACTCGCCAATGAAGGCCTTGTACCAGCGGCTGCTTATGGAAATCGAAATTCTTTCCAAAAGTGGGTTTCCTTCAAAGAGGGAATTGAACTTGCTCACGAAGATCTCTGCTTTGATCCGCAGACAGCAGGCGGCTTCTTACTGGCTGTTGAAAATGAAAAAGCAGAAGAGTGCTGTGCCGCCCTCTCTAAGACTTCAATGACTGCTGCCATTATTGGTTCTTTTGAAGAAGGTCAAGCCGGTTATGTGGAGGTTTATCCATGAGTGATGATCATAACGTCACGGTTGATTTGAGGGGTCTTGTTTGTCCAGAGCCTGTTATACGCACTAAGAAGATCTTCGAAAACAACCTCATTGAGCGGGTAGAAGCTCTTGTGGATGACGAAGTCAACGTCCAAAACCTTTCTCGCCTGGCACGCTCAATAAAAGTGGGATTTCAAACGAAGCCTGACGGCAAGTATCATCGGGTTGTTCTGGAGCGATCCTCAGGCGGCCTCCAACCAGAAAACATAGTTGAGACGCAACCGCAAACTTCAACTATAAAAGAAGAGCGAAATAGCACGGTCGTTCTCATAACTAAGAACACTTTCGGTGAGGGAGATCAAGAATTTTCCGAGCATCTGCTCAACATTTTTTTGCAGACAATGTACGACAGCGGTCATCGCCCCCGGTCAATATTAATGGCCAACACAGGTGTCAAACTAATGGGGCCGAACTCACCTTTTGCAAAAGTACTTGACGATTTTCAAAAAGCCGGGTGCGATGTTTTGGCTTGTGGATTGTGCGTTGAGTACTACGGCTTGAAGGAGATTGTGCCAAAAGAGCAAATCACCAATATGTTTGCGATCTGCGAATACTTAGATGCCGCCGGGAAAGTAATCACGCCCTAAGATCTATCCGAGTCTGATTCCAAATATTTGGCAAGCACGATTATAAGTACAAACGTCAAGGTCACTATAGCGAGCACAATAAGCGCACTGGCGCCATGAACTAATCCGACTAGACCACCAATGTCCATGCCTCACCACAAAGTGGAATCTGCGCTATTCTAACTCCGATGGAAAAAAATTACCGAGGACGAAAACACCTGGTTCAAGCCAGTATTCGTTTGTGGCTTTGCCTGGGGATCGTTCAGAACTCATGCTTGGCAAGTAGAGCGGATGAACCTTCGCCTTCTGCCTTCAAAACCTTGTGCGATCAATATGTGAGTTTTGTGTTTAAGCACTCACCGACTCGCGCCACCGAATCCGGGATGCATGATTACGATTGCGAAATTGAAGACCTATCATCCGATGCGATCAAAAAATCTATCAATGACTATCAAGGATTCTTGAAGACATTCGTAGCCATTAAAATCAAGTCGTTGTCGGTACAGGATCGTGTCGATCTGCAATTGATGCTTAATGACACCACCGCAAATTTGCTTGAACTACAAGAAATTAGAATGTGGGAAAAGGATCCTGATCTATATAGTTCGCTTGCCTCTTCTACTATTTATACGCTCATGAAGCGCAATTTTGCCGATCCGAAGGTGCGTTTGAAAGACGTCATTGAGCGGGAAAAAAAATTGCCGGCACTTTTAGAAGCCGCCAGAAAGAATTTGAGGCATCCACCCAAAATTTATACAGAAATAGCTCTTGAGCAATTGCCTGAAATTATCACCTTTTTCAAAAGAGACGTTCCGAGCGCTTTTAATAAGGTTAAAGACTCCAAACTGAACAAAGAATTCCAAGAGCAAAACAACAACGTCATCGCTCAGCTTTCTTCCTACCAGGCGTTTCTTGAAAAGGATCTTCTGCCAAATTCCGATGGACAATTTGCAATTGGACTGGATCTCTTTCAATCGAAATTGTTCCATGAAGAATTCGTCCTCACGCCTGTCAATCAGTTACTGAAGCAAGGCGAGGCAGAATTACACAGACTGCAAGAGGAATTTAGAGCTACGGCTCGAAAAATAGATCCCAATAAATCGGAGCGAGAAGTCTATCTGGAGTGTTCCAAAGATCATCCCGATGCAAAAGATCTGATTTCGTCCGTGTCGAATTTACTGGCAAGCATAAAAACATTTTGCACGGACCATGCCATAGTCAGTTTCCCGAATGAAGAAAAACTGAGTGTTGCAGAAACTCCACCTTTTATGCGTGCCACCACGTTCGCTTCCATGGACAGCCCCGGTCCATTTGAAAAAAATGCCCGCAACGCTTTTTACTATGTGACCTTGCCTGAATCTTCCTGGTCAAAGGAAAGAGCTGAAGAACACATGCGTTTCTTCTGCAAATACGATCTCATGAATACCAGTGTGCATGAGGCTTATCCAGGACACTTTGTGCAGTTCTTATTCGATAAAAACTTGCCCAGCGACGTTCGCAAGATCTTCG
The DNA here is from genome assembly GCA_903970355.1 of Actinomycetota bacterium. Taxonomy (GTDB): domain Bacteria; phylum Cyanobacteriota; class Vampirovibrionia; order Obscuribacterales; family Obscuribacteraceae; genus CAJCIF01. The sequence goes on along the minus strand of CAJCIF010000371.1, from coordinate 9,018 downwards.
GCTGCGGAACCAATGTCGAAGGTTGGGCTCACTACTGCGAGCAAATGATGTACGACGAAGGGTATGGCGGATTTGATGAGCGCTATCACCTCATTCAATTGCACGATGCTCTCCTGAGAGCATGCCGCTTTGTAGTCGGCATCAAATTGCATACCAAGGGCATGACCGTGGATGAGGCCGTGCAATTTTTCATGAAAGAGGGTTACATGGAAAAGGCTAATGCTGAGCGAGAGTCAAAGCGCGGTACGAAAGACCCGACCTATCTTGTCTACACTCTTGGCAAATTAGAAATTTTGAGATTGCGAAACGATTACAAAGCTAAGAAGGGTAACGATTACACCCTCCAGAAATTCCACGATGCCTATCTGTCTGCGGGTGCAGCGCCACTACCTTTGGTTCGTCTTCTCTTGCTTGGACCGTAAAAGCACACAAAAACTGTAGAATTTACCTCCCGCTACGTAGTCATCCCACGCCGTTTAACAACTCGGAAACCTTTTCGTTGGCAGCCGGTGAGAGGATACCGATCGTCGAGATGTGCCGACTGCTGGCTATATACGTATTTCCCGCTACAAATGCCCTGAGTTTGCCAAATTCAAAAGCTAATGTTCAAGCACTTACCAAATGGCGAAGCACAGCCGTGCTGAGGAGAGGCCCCAAATGTTCCCCAACAAGCCCAAATCAAGGTTTCCCAAACATGAGAAGGGGGGCAAACCAGATTTCCGTGGTCCCAGCAGACGGACTGTCAATCTGATTCCGCGACCAGAAACGGAACAAGGATGTCATGCTCACAAATACGGCGAACACAACCGTCCGGAACAACTTTTGCTCTCGGTTGAAGCTACCCAAGCCACCTGCTGCATTCACTTAAGCTCGCCATATTACAAATCACGTTCAGCCGCTCTCATATTTAGAGGAAGAATTCTAGGTTGTGTTTACGGCAATAAACATCTGCCATACCAACTCTTCGGCAAAACTGCTTACGACTATATGCACAGAGAGTTATCTCATCGCGAAAGCGAATTGCAGTCTTATCCGCTTGATGAAGAACTGGTACTAGCAGCGGCTGCCATGTTCAACGGAGAAATTATTGATCCGCTTACGCAATCAACTCCCGAAGAAGCTTTCCGCTTTGCACACGAAGCTCTCATTCACTGTAATCGTCCCGGCACGATCGTTATTCTTGATGAAAACGCCTCTGCGATCTATTCGGCATTCTATTTCCGCGGCAAAACTGTTGGTGCTTACTCACATGAAGATGGCTGGCTCAAACCGCAATACGAATCTGCCGAACACTATCTAAGAAGTTCACAAGGCGCAAGCGTTTTCGGCGCCACGTTAACGGCACGCGGCATAGAAGATGTTTGGAATCAAACCTTCAGCCTTTCAGGATTGGGCGATCGCCATGTGGAAGATTGGCACAATCAGCAGTCGCAAGACCTGAAAAATGTCATGTTAATTGGATTTGCCAATCGCAAAGACAAGCGTCCGAATAAATCGGTTGAGATGAATAGATTCATCCCCAAATATAGACAAAGTCCGCACCCCACTAATCGCAACGTGCAAGTGGACAATCCCTTCAAAATCAATACTTTGCTTGGTGGCTAAGCAGCTCTAAAATTTGCGAAGGGAGAACGAATAAACGTCCTCCCTTCGCTTCGCCTTAACTTGGGTCTAGTCGGCGGAACTTGTATATACCTTTTATTTCTTCCATTTCGTCAAACGCGCTTTGGTTTGACGGGCAACCTCAACTTGCTCATATGCTTCTTTGGCTGCAGTTCTTTCCGAATGCTGGAAAGAAAAGCCAATCAGCATAAGGAGACTTCCTGCCACACCAAGAATTACCCAGACGCCGATCATGTCGATAGGCTCAGGTGTGTTGTTGTACCAGAGAACGGCAGCAACAGGCGCCGTTATAAGAAGGACGACCAGTTTGATGAAGGTGCCGTTAGAAACGATTTGCTTAAACTGCGATTGCATCGCTTCCTGAGAGGTCTGATTTTTTACGAATTCTGCCGGCGTTTCAACTTCCCGTTCAACAGAACTGCGACCTATCGAAGCAAGTGCGGCTGCAAAAGTCATCTCTTCCACAGAGCAAAGGCGAAGGGCACGTTTGCCATCAGTCTCATTTACCCGGCCTTCTTGCAGCAAGGCAATGTAGTCTTGAGCGGCACGATAAAGGGCTGGTGGCAAGCGATCTGTTGCCAGTAACGCTCTTACCGGTCCCATTCTGTAATCGGCCTTTTCACGCACTGCCTTAATAACATCGTCGTTGCTTATGATGCTGCAACTACATATGGTGGCAAGCACTTCATGATCGGAAGCGGATCGGTCTTCAAACAGTTCTGTTGCTGACGCCAATTCAGCAAGAGTGATTTTATCGCGCACCAATTTATTGAAGAGGAGAAGCGCTTTATCGGCTGGAATAACGCTTTTGGCTACCAGATTTTGAATCTCAAGTGCTGATTGCAACATCTGCTCTGAAATAACACCGCTTTCAATGAGGGTTTCGCCTAATCTCTTGCCTTGCAACAAAGCTGCTTCAACTGCGGCCAGTATTTGCATGTCTGTAGCGAGCCCACAGCGCGCTACCATTTCTCCAAGCAACATATGACCTTCATGACCTGGCAGCGCCACGCGCATTTTCTTAATGGCATCGATTAAGGAACAACCGCTTTTGCGAACTTCTGCAAGGGCACTGACCGCTTGCTCTTTCGTTAACTTACCGGCTCTAACCAGAGCGAGGGCTTGCAGGGCTTTTCCGGCCGTAGAAACGGTAATAGCATGGTTGAGTAACAAGCTTTTGCCAAGCAGGAGACTTGATTCTTCCGCCATTTTGATCGCTTCTTCAAGCGTTTTGTGTGCAACCAGGTGCGATTCGGTGAGGAGAAATCCGAGGTCTACTTCCGCTTCTTCCATGCGAGAAGGCGCCCCCGATCCAAAAATCCGGAGAAGCTCAATAACGGCGATTTTTCGTTTAGCCGCTTCTTTGAGAGCGAAAATGGCTCTTTCTTTCTGAAGCTTTTTAGTGGCAATAAGGTTTTGAATAATAAGGGCAGATTCTACGTCCTGTTCGCAGGCGTAATTGAGCATAGAAACTATCCGTCCAACCGGTTGGGATGTTTTTGCTGCAACAGCCAGGCACTCTCCCAGTTTTACCTGGTCTAACAGGCCAGCCTCTATAAGGATTTGGCCAATTTTGATTTTGGCGCCGCCGCCGCCTGGTACTGGAGTGCGAGTCGAAGCCTGCAGACTTCGAAAATTCCCGCTATTTCTAGGATTACTAGACGGAATAGCCACAGGCTCTCTCCCCCCAAATACTTTGAGTCCCCACATGAGCATGATAGCTGCGTCACGAGCAAGAATAAATTCGCTAAGTTGTTATAGCTAAATCGCGTATAAAATCGCGGAAATAAGCATGGATAGCCGGAAGTTAGCGGTCAAAATGGGCTAATTGCATCTAGCAAAATATTAGTCACTTGTTTGCGATAGTGAGCTCGATCACTACTGATGATCCGCGACCTGGTTCTGATGTCACAAACATGTTGGTCGGGTAGTAACAGCGCACTAATTCGATGCGCTCGCGCATGCTCTGCATGCCCATTCCGCCTGATTCAAGGCCGGGTTCTTTTTTGTCCGTGCTTTCAAAGCCTTTGCCGTTGTCAGATATAGTCACTCTTATTGCGGTTTGGTTAGATTCAATGCGAATAATGGCTTTTGAGGCGGAGGCATACTTTTCTATATTGTTCAGGCTTTCCTGGACGATTCTAAAAAGATGCAGTTGAACAGGCTCCGGCAAGTTCGGTAATTTACCAACACGCTGGAAGACACAATCAATGCCGGTCCGCATCTTTATCCGTTCCGCCAGATCTTGCATTGTCATTTCGAGGCCCCAATCGTGCAGTTGGCGAGGGGCAAAGTCATTGCATATTTCCCGTAGCTGTCTGACGACATCATCCACAATCTCGATCGTTTGGTCGTTGGTTAATTTGCGATCGCCTGCCAAATAACGCCTTAGCATGAGGAGATCGGCAATGATGGTGTCATGCAATTCTCTTGCCAGACGGTGTTTGACTTCCTCGTGCTGGGTGACGACTTTATAGGCAAGATTCTGTTTTTGAATGAGCACTTCTTGCAATAAAGCTTTCGGATCGTCTAATTCAGATAACCCAACAAGACTGAGAAGCTGTGAAAGACCTTGAGGGTCTTCCCTTTTTTCCAGAAGAATACTAGAGGTGGGATCATCTGGGCTGTCCGTGCTTAGAATATTGGCGGCTTCAAAAGGACCGATTTCCTTTTTATTGACTCTTGTTTGTAGTTCAAGAGCGCGCTGAAGGGTTCTTTCGTTTATGACTTTTGCACCAATCAAAACCTGCCCAATCGGCTTTTCTTCGAGCAATCCACGTTCAACGGAAGATAGCAAATCGAGTTCCGAAACTATGCCTGCCAGGCTGAGCAACTCTCCCAATCGAATTACCTTTGGTTCGCCATCCGGCAAAATGCCGCCATGTTCCAGCCAGCCTTGAATGGTAGTTTTCATGGAAGAAGCTAGTTTTACGGCAGCCACTGCTTCGGTGCGCGGTATTTTCCCTTCTCTTAACAGCACCTGGGCCGAGAGCCCAGCATATGCCACTACTTCTGGTACCACTTTGCGTAACACGAGCACTCTGCCCAATGGCAAGCCGCTTGCAAAGCAAACTTCCAGAGCTTGAGACAACTGTTGCTTGGAGATACAACCTGCTTCAAGAAGGAGATTACCTAGTTTATTTGCGGTCTGATAATATTCAGATCGCCATCCCAAGCGTTTTAACGCCGAATCGAGAGACTCGCCATTGGCGCCGACAGCACCGACAGCTTGAGCAGCGAGCTCAACGTGCAATACGCCATCACGAATAAGAGACTGAGCCAGAACAGCGGCGCGCAAAATTGGTTCGTTTATGATGCCCGCTTCGATCAATATGCGACCAATCGGTAGTCCGGTTTTTTTTGATAACGGCAAAGCGTCGCCAACTTGTTCGGCCGTCACCAAGTTTGCCTTTTGAAGAAGATCTCCGATCAGGACGGTGCCTGTTGCTTTTTCGGGCACTTTTGGTGTAGTGCCCAGAAGAGAAAGATGCTGTCCGGTAAGGCGCTGGGCGTTTGCATTGGCGTGTGACAAGTTCTCTTCTAGAGAAGTTGGGCCAATTTGCGGAAAGCTGCCGGTGTTCTTGACCCGCGTAAACAGCGATTCATTGTTTCCTGTTGAACGCAATGAAGTCGCTAGACTGGAGAGGCTCGTATTTGAAATTCTGGCCTGGCTATTGCGCGGCGAAGCATTTATCTCCTTGGTGGTATCTGCCTTGCCACGCATCCGTTCAATAATAATATTGCGGACTTTCTTTGGATCGGTTGAGTTTAAAGTGCATATAGGCGTTAAGGCTATGCCGTTGCTGGTTGTGAGGTTCCATACTGGCGCCGTTTCAGGCTCCGCTGTCTGGACGGTCAGCATATAACGAACTTCCGATTTTCCCTCCAGCCAGGGCATTTCAAATCGGCAACCCGGCTTCGAGATGGCCAGTTGCATAGCCTCAGCCAATTCCTTCTCTTCAGGACAGGCCTGTGTTGGCGGGCGACGATAAACTTGATCTAGATTATTGGACATAAGGGACAACCGGCTAAATCAACGATTGGCTTCCACTGCTCCATAGCCATTCTTCACGGCCCAGGCAATCAGTTGCTCACGCGAATCGAGGCTTAGCTTCAGGAGCAGAACCTCGCATTGTTTGCGAGCAGTTGCTATGGATGTACCACGCTGGTCCGCAATTTCTTGATATTTCATCCCTAAACCGAGCATGTGCAAAACTTCTTGCTCCGATGCGGTGATGCGTTTGTAATCGAAGGAAAGGTCCTCAGATACAATACCAGTTTGTCCTTTCATCACTTTGCGGATAGTTTCTGCCACCTTCGCCACTCGCTCAGATTTAAGCAAGTAGGCCGATACGCCCATGGTCACAACAGATTGAATATAAGCCATGCGATTTTCTGCTGAAAATACGACGATCTTCATAAGTGGATATCGCAAATATTCTTGGATCATTTCACGCGGCGCCATGGTGCCGGGCAGATGCAAATCGAGCACAGCTACATCCGGACGATGCTGTTCTACTAGTGCCAGACCTTCATCGGAATTGGCACAAGCGCCTACGACGACAAAGCCTTCTTCACGCTCCAACCCAGCAGTGAGGCCTTCTAACGTTGTGTAATGGTCTTCAACTAGAACGATTCTGATAGTTTCTGTCATCAGGCTCTCACTTGAGCATCCATTCTAATTCTAGCTTGATTGAAAACTTATTCAGCGCAACTGGCTATTTTCTTTTTGGCGGTCTCGTAAATGTCCAGATACATAGGAAAGGCCGGTTTAATAACCGGTAAAAGCGCTAGAGCTTTTGGTGTTGGACCTTTGGAAACAATTTTGCCGGAAAGAATTGCGACAGGCACATTCACTTTGCCAAGCCAAAATTCATGCGCCACATCTGCTTTCATAAACATCTCGATGATTGGCTTGTTACTGGTATCGCCAGTTGATACCAACATGGTTTTGCCATCACTGCAATCGACAGTGAGTCGTCCCTCAGGCTCACGATAAACGAAGCGGACAACTAATTTTGAGGCGATCAATTTGCTTGACATGCCTGGATCGTCTTTGATCGTCCCCCAGAGCAATTCCATCACCGCATTGAGTTCGTCTGTATTTTTAAAAGCCGGCATTAATAAGCTCTCTCGTATATCCCGATGATATCTTCAATGGTTGCTTCCTTCGGATTGAACATTATGGCAGGGTCGGTCGAAGCTATATTAGCGAGGTCTTCGACCCCTTGTCCATCGAGGGCCGGAACACCCATGTCACGTAATCTGCGAGGCAAATTGATCGAGCTTGCCAGTTCTTCTACTTTATCTATAAGAGTTTTGGCGGCAATTTCGTTATTGCTGTTTTCCGTAAATTTTAATTGTCTTGCAATCTCAGCATAACGATCGCCGGCTGCATCCATATTGAAACTCATGCCATGTGGGAGAAAGACGGAATTCGTCATGCCGTGGTGTGTACCGAACTCACCGCCTGTGGCGTGAGCGAGCGCATGAACTACACCTACACCGGTATTAGTGAAGGCAATACCTGCCATCGTAGATGCCACCAATGTATTTGCTCTTGCATCCAGGTCATCACCGGATTTAGTGGCAATGGGCAACCATTTAAAAAGCAATTTCAATGCTTCAATACACAAAACATCCGTGAAAACGGAAACAGTTGAAAGGGAAGTAAACGCTTCAATGGCATGGGTAACAGCATCAAGGCCGGTTGCAGCCGTAAGTTTTGGCGGCAATGTGACTAGCAATTTTGGATCCAAAATTGCGGTGTCCGGTGCAATAAATCGGCTGCCAAAAAGTAATTTTTTGCGTTCGGCTGAATCTTTAATCATCGCCACCATAGAAACTTCAGAGCCCGTTCCAGAAGTGGTGGGTATGGCGATGTGAGGCAGTAATTTTGTGGACAGGTTGTTAAGACCTTGATATTCCTCCAGATTGCCGCCAAATGTTAGACATATGGCAACTGCCTTAGCGGTGTCTAAAACCGAACCCCCGCCTATAGACAAGATGCAATCACAACCTTGGCCGCGCCCTACGGCAGTGGCACTGCCAACACATTTGACATCTGAGTCCGGCGGCACATCGCTGAAAACAGTTACTTCAAAATTGCCGTCGTTCTTGAAAGCATCGATGATAGGCGCCATGAGCCCAGTCTTAACCAGCACATCATCAGTAATGATGAGAACCTTTGAACCACCTATTTCTCGCATGAGGTCTGGTGCGGTTAGTGATGTTTCTTCGCCGAAGTAAATTCTGGACGGCGTATGAAACATAAAGGGGTTCATAAATTCGATTACCTGCCTAGAGTGTGGACTAACTCAATACTACGGGCGCTTACGCTTCTCTGCTCAACATAATTTGAGCAGTGTCTATCATTACATAACAAATAACTCATGTGCTCGAACACCCCAACAGTATTGTAGTGTGATTCCGACTAGGAACAAATCATAGAAGTTTCCTTGACCGGGACATTCGATCTCTATAGTATTTAATCGGTGTTGACATCCAGCCTCACATACGGCGTTTGAAGGCTAAGACAAGGCGGAAATTTTGCAGATTCAAAATTCATTTGCACGGAAACTTCTTGCAGCAAGTTTGCCACTGGTCATCCTTGCCCAGTGTATTTCAATTAGTCCTACATTTGCTGTAACCGGCAGTTCTGATGATAGTGGTCCTTCCCCTTCAGGGACCATGCTGTTACCACTTACTCCGAAACTTGACACCGCCCCTCCTGCAGCGCAGCAAACTGAAGAGAAAGCTGAAATAGATGCAACGCCAACTCCAAGCTCAGGAAAGCCGATTGCTGACTCTGAAGACCTGTTGCCGACACTTGGCACCATCGCTCCGGAAAGCGGCAATGTGCAAACAGGCAATGTAGACGATGAAGAAGCAACGCCGGCGGATAAATTACTGAAAGGCACTGTTCAGATCGTCGCTGACGATACGGAATTCGATCAAGATAACAATACCTTCCTGGGCACTGGAAACGCAGTAGCCATCATTGGTGGTCAAAATTCGAAGTTGCAAGCCGACACGATTTTGTACGATCAAAACTCTCAAATCATGGATGCTCGAGGCAATGTTCGCATTCTGCGCGGCGACCAACTCACCACCGGCAGTTCCTTCAAATTCAAGATCAATTCTGACGAATATTTGATCACTAAACCCGATACCGAATTGCAAGGTTCAGAAATTATTGCCCGAAAAGGCTATGGTTCTAAAAATGGATTAGCCTTTAAGAACGGCACCATTTCCGGATCGACCCCTTTCTATTATTCGAAATACTGGAACGTCGGTCCGATGTCATATCGTGAAGAATCGAACGACAAGCGCAATCACCCGGATGCCTATTTGCCCAACAAACAAACCTTCCATTTCAAAGCGAAGAAGATTGTT
>CAJCIF010000370.1 GCA_903970355.1 Actinomycetota bacterium | reverse complement strand
CACGACGCTCTTCCGATCTGCGATTTCCACAATTTCAATTCCGGCTTCGATCATCCAGGTGGCATGAATGGTACAGGTGTAACTGACTACGGTAGAGGTGGTGGGTTTAATTCGATTGCCGGAACCGGCGATGTCGCCAATCGCGGTAACTTCGGAAACATTACCACCCACAATCCTTCCGAGATTTCTTCAGCAACTGGGTTTGGCAGTATCGCAGGTTCTCAAAATAAATTCGGCGGACAAACCACTGCCGGTAATTTCGACCGCAATACAACTATAAATAACTACGGTCATAACTACACTAATGCGCCTGGTGGCTCCTACCATCCTTATGGCGGATACGCCGATCATCCCTACGCGGCAAATGCTTATCATCCCTACGGCTACCATGGTGCCTATGGTTATCATCCGTACGGTTACCATCCTTATGGTTACGGCTACCACCCGTATTATGGTTATGGTGGCATATATGGTTATCCAGGCGGTTGGGCCAGCGCCGGATTTATGGAAGCATCCATGTTTACTTGCATGGGCATGACCGGCTTGGTCGACTTTCTTGGGATAGCTGCTCTAAGTAGCAACAACAAAAAGAACAACTCCAATGCTCAACCTGTAAACGTAACCTACCAGGGTGGCAATACTTATATAAGCGGGGTGCCCGCCGGACAGTACTACCAGCAATCACAACAGCTTGCTCAGACTGCACCACCTGTAGTATCCGGCCCAGGATTAGCCGGGGGAGTGCCAGCCGGATTGCCCGGCGGAATTTCGAGCACTCAGATTGCGAGCCTTCCTCCGCGCCTTCAACAAATTGTTGAATCGGATTTGCAGAGTGGACAGTTGCCCGGTGCAGGAGCGGCTGTCAGTTCTTCTCCAGCCGAAAAGTGGGAACCACTGGGGGTCTATTCATTACTCGAGCCAGGCCAGACCAAATCTACGACTTTGTTTCAATTGGCAATCAACAAGGATGGCATTGTTCGCGGCAACTACATGAATGAAATCACCAATGAAAAATCACAGATTCAGGGAGCACTTAATAAGAAGACACAGCGTCTATCCTGGACAGTCGGACAAAACCCACAAACTGTTTTCAGCACAGACTTAGAAGATCTGGTCAAAGACAAGGGCAAGGTAGTGGTGCAGTTTGGTCCGGACAATACTCAGCAAATGGCATTCAAACGTCAGGCCAAACCCAAACAAAGCGAAATGGAACAACAGCAACAACAGGGCTCTTGAAGAGATTAACGCCAGGACAGGCAACCAAGTCATATTTGGGCTAAACTTCAGCTCGGTCTATTTTAGAGGGGTGAACTTATGTTCTCTCGGCGCAGTTTGGTGTCTCGGCTTGCACTGTTCGTCTGTGTTTTTTCATTGACCTCTTGCGGAATGATTCCCAAGGTTGGAGAAAACAACGTAAAAGACACAAGCGATTGGGTTGTGATACCGGTATTTTATGCCACCAATAGAAAATCAATTGGTGACGGAAATGTGATTTCTTATTCCGAAGAGCCGAATGGAACAGGGTTGATATTTGGTGTCCGGAACGTTGCTGTGCCAGTTCCGACTCGATCCCCATTAGATGCCGAGACAACCGCTCGGATGAAGTGGTCACCGATGCATTTGGACAAACCGGTATCGGCAAGCAGCGAACCGAGCTTTTCTCAGGATCAATGCACAATAAAAGATAGAGTCGTAACTCGCGACGAGGCCATTACCGGCGTCGAGAAATACATGAAAGCAACCAAAAGCAAGAATGCGGTTCTATTTGTACATGGCTGTTGTGTTAATTTCGACCTCTCTCTCATCCGTGCTGGTCGCCTTGCTGCTCATTGCCAGGAGCCCGTTCTTGTATACGATTGGGTTTCTCCAAAGGGTTTCACCAACTACCTCGTCAACGAAACAAGAATCTCTCAAACAGTTGATGATTTTTCGCGCTTTGTGGCACGCCTTGAAGAACTTACCGATCCAGGCAATATCACCATGCTTGGACATAGCATGGGCACTCAGTTGGTTGATCAGGCCATGGTGCGAAGAGCGAGCGAGTTCAATTACAAACCCCACACCAAGAAGTTCCAGGAATTGATTTTGTCTAATGCCGATATAGATGCTCAGTCATTTCTGAATCATGCAAAACAATTTGCACTCAACGCAAATAAATCTCGGTTGTATATTTCAACCAAGGATTCGCGATTAGATACTTCCGCAACCGTGCATGGTGGCCTTCGAATTGGTGAGCCAAGAGAGCTCACGGACAAAATTACAAATATCCCTGACCTTGAAGTTATTGACGTCACCGCTGACAACCTCGGGCACGATTTGCCATACTGGCTAATTGCCAATATGCACCGCTATCAGGGTGTAGGACCTGCCAAAGTTTTCAAACTGAAGCAGAATGGACCAACTTATTTAACACTAGAAGCCGTTGAAGGCGCTGGTGCAATTGCCGATGCAAAAACGGAAGAGTGCTGCAATCAATAAATTGTTGAGGACAGCAAGATCAACTAATTGTTGGCTGGCTTAGTAGCAACTTTAGTTGGAGTGCTGACTTTTACAACTTTCAAAAGTTTTCCGAGTCCCTTGGCATTTGGATCTTGATCCGAAACTTTAGTGAATTTGGCGAAGAGATTGGTAGTCTTGCCTCTGTTTCCACTATCTACTTCTTCTAAAGACAGTCCTGCAGAAGGTTTACCTGTCATGGACATGCTGCATATCAAATCATCCGGGATGCTGTGACCCATCCAACCCACATCGATGTTTGTGAAATCAATGGTTTGTATTCTCGCTTTGGTTTTAGCAATGAGTTCTTGTTCGGCGCGTTCTTCTTCGGAATTTGCAACAGCAGATCCATTGTTTTGATCGCCCAATATTGAGCCAACCAATCCACCAAACGAGTCTGCGCATTCACCCAGTCTTACGTAACCACCATGCAACAACTGCGAAAATGCAAGGGCTTTATCTTTGGTGGAAATGTAGAGTCGAATATGTGCAGTTCCCTTTCCACTGAGATATCTTCTGGCATAGTGCTGCACAAGACCGTCATCTATATCAGGACAAATCAAATTGTACTCAAGAAAGCAGGCCTGCTCTTTGAGCAAAGGACAAGCTCTGACAACAAGTCTATTGCCCATGCTGTGAGCGTACATTCTCAAGTGAACAGAGGGATCGCTTGCGCACATTGCTTTTAGATCAGTGATCATGTCGTTGAAGTGATCTTGACTCCACTCAACATTGTTTTCATCTGCAGTGTAAGAACGCAATTTCGCAACTGAAGGCCACGAATAGAGAAGCAGTGGCCGCTCTGCGCTGTATGCCAATCTGGCAGCCGAAAACATCGAACGCCGGAAAGTATATTTATAACCATGAGCAAAAATGCACAAGGTCTTGTCTTTGGAAAGCAAAGCTTGGTCGTGAACTTTCCCGTAGAATTTTTTCTCTGTTTCGTCAAAGTTCGCTCCAGCTATCAGTTCTGCTTTGGAAGCTGTTAGCTTTTCTTTCGGAGCAGCAGGTTCCCAGCCGAGTGCTTTCAGTTCCGGAGTGATTGTCTTATGGTCTACATTTTCGACTACACAATAACCACTGCCCATAAAGGGATCATGGAGACACTCTCCAACATACTTACGGTGTGGTCCAAAATCGATCGCCTGAAGTTTGGTAGCAGGAAGCTGATCACGGTCGGTTATAAACAACAATGGAATTCGTATAAAACGCGGTACATCTTCATCAGCACGCGCGGCACTGGTACAAAAGAAGAAAACCAATAAGAGCACTATTACGTTCATGCTTTGTGCAGCTCCGTGCCGAATGTATGTGAGGCTAAGTCGGTTAGCGGTCTCAACTTGCCGGAACCAATATTTTACTAGGATTCCAGAATTCAATGTGCGATTTTCAAGAGCTAGACAGCAAAGGGAGTTAATTCGGGTTCATGCATCTTCATTTCCGAAACTTTTCCATAGGTGAGGGATCTTTCGCGGCACAACCTGTGAAATACTGTCGAGCATATCCCTTGCCACCTTATGTGTTCGCACTACAAGCGAAACGCATGAATAGTGACTCCGCCAGTGGAGCTAATAAAATGAAAATATTTAAGATCAGTTTATGTCTTATGGCGACAAGCATTATCGCTTTCGGATCCGGAGCATCCGGACAAGATCAACCTGCGCTGCCGGCAACGGATAACCAGGTGAGTATGTCCATCTTTCCTGTCATAAGAGATCAAGCAGGGCAACAAGCCATTATTACCAAAGCAGGATACAAGGTGCTTGTGCCTGGACTTGGTATAGCTCCGGATGCCACTGGAATTGCTGTTTATCAAGATAAACAAAACCACTTCTGGTACGTAGATAAAAACGGTGCCACGGTTCCTGTATCTGAGCAACAATTGCAGTGGACCTATGCTCAAATCAAAGAGCAAGAAGTGCAACGTGGTATGGGCACTCAGAACCCTACTACAACAATTGTGCAGAATTCTCAACCGGCATCAAATGGTTCTGCCATGGCTAGCACGGCAGCCGTTTCCGGCCTTGCCTCCATGGGCGGTGCCATGGCCGGCACTGCAATGGTGAGTTCAATGGCAAATTCCCCAACGTCAAACTCTATGTATAACAGTAATTATCATGGCATTCCTTACGGAACACCTTGTTACAACGAAGCAGGGCGCGCATATTATCGGGGCGCCACCGGTGAGCGAGTGCCGGTTCCGATGGACACAGCCAATCCATATTTGAACCAGTGGGGTCGCCAAACGGCTTACGGTGGTAATAATCTAAACGGCGCCCAAGAACGCAGAGACGCCGACGTGGTCGTTCGCGATGGAGAGCGTGCTGTAAGAAGGTTGATTCGCTAGGTGGAAGAGCGTCTGAAATCCAAACCGAGACTTACTGCTGTATTTCTTTCGTTATTGTGCGTTGCATTTCAGGCCACGTGTCCTGCCTCCGTATACGCCGTCTCAACGCAGAGTGAAAGTGTCAGCCCCATCCGAGGTGATTTTGCTACTGAATACACTGCCATAACAAAACGCATTCTTCTTTCCGGCATCGAGCTGGAGAGAATGGGTTTGACCTACAGAAAAGAAGCTGCAAAGCCACATACTCTTAGGCTTTTACGCTACATGGCGACTCAAGAGACTGGCGCAGCTACAACACTCGCTTTTGAAATAGTTGCTGATGATCAATTCAATATCGGCAGAAAGCGTCCACTGCGCATAAATCAACACGCTCTCAAAGGTGCTTTTACCGGCGTAATGGTTGGTTCTATTATTGCTGGGTCAGGCTCTTGTGCAGAGCTGGCATCGAATGCCTGGCAGTCTATCAAAGAAAGGCGATTCCATCAGGATGGCGGATCAGTTACAAATCAAGTTGCAATCAAAT
>CAJCIF010000369.1 GCA_903970355.1 Actinomycetota bacterium | reverse complement strand
GACAAAGTGATCGATATCGATCAGTCGCCGATCGGCAGAACACCTCGTTCGAACCCAGCTACCTACACCGGTCTCTTTGACATTATTCGTGAAGTTTATTCGATGACGAATGAAGCAAAAGCACGAGGATATTTGCCTGGTCGATTCAGCTTCAATGTCAAAGGCGGACGCTGCGAAGCCTGTCGTGGTGAGGGCATGAATGAAATTGAAATGAACTTTCTGCCTTCTGTTTTTGTCAATTGCGAAGTCTGCAAGGGAGCGCGCTACAACCGAGAAACGCTCGAAGTGAGATTCAAAGGCAAGTCGATTGCCGATGTTTTGGAAATGACAGTTGAAGAAGCATTGTCGTTTTTTGCCAACGTTCCGAAAGCGGTAAGCAAGTTAGAAACTTTGCTTGAAGTGGGACTCGATTACATAAAGTTAGGGCAGCCGGCCACAACTTTATCCGGTGGTGAAGCGCAGCGTGTCAAGCTTGCCGAACAACTTTCCAAAAGAGCAACCGGCCGCACAATCTACATTCTGGATGAGCCGACAACAGGACTTTCTTTTCAGGATGTTGATAAATTATTGACGGTGCTCAACAAACTTGTTGATTCAGGAAATACTGTTTTGATCATTGAACACAATCTTGATGTCATCAAGCAAGCTGATTGGATTGTTGATCTTGGGCCGGAAGGCGGCGATCGCGGTGGTACTGTTGTTTGTGTCGGCACGCCTGAAGACGTGGCACGCAACGAACAATCGTATACGGGTAAATTTTTACGGGAAGCCCTCAATATGAAGCTGCTTGTCTGAATGATGGGAGGTTTAGAGAAAAAGGTATGACTGATCCCACCGAAAGCAATATTGCCGATCCAGTTTTTCAGAGTCTGCGAAAACGTGGTCATCGCATTACCGCTCAGCGAGAGACTATTTTGCAGATTTTTCGCGATTTGCCACATGGCAACCACCTTTCAGCAGAAGAGCTGCACGGCAAGTTGGTGCAGAGTGGTTCGCATGTCAGTTTGGCTACAACCTACCGCACTTTAAAACTTCTTTCTTCTCTTGGACTTTTACGAGAATTAGATTTTGCGGAAGGGCACAAGCATTACGAACTGAAGGAAGACACGGTGCCGCACCAGCACATAATCTGTGTTGCCTGTAATGCGACCGTTGAATTTGAAGACCACTTTCTTGAAGAGGCTGGGCAAAAAATTGGCTTGCGCCATAACTTCGAGGTCATTGATGCACAGTTCAAAATTTTTGGTCTTTGCCCCGATTGCAAGCGGAAGGCGAGAGAAAGTGATTTCGTCTCAGAACAAGGTCGCCCTGCTAAAATGCGAATCAAGTAGATATTCGCGGTGCTATCGATGGTGGCTAGACCGTAAAGAACCATCTCCTTATTCAACAAAAGTCGTTTGTGCTTGTTAGGCGTGGGATTTAGACCATAATTTGTGGTAAAGAGATCTGGTGTACAGCGCTAAAGCGCTGGCAGCATCCAGCTTGATATTGCGGTTTGGTCGTAATTATTGATAGTCTGGTATGAGTAGTAGCAAGGGCTCCCAAATGAGTAGACCTCTCAATCCCTGGAAGCTTTCGGGATATAAAGCCGGTCAGAACGTAGTTTGTAAGGTCGGAAACCCGGAACCGGGTGGTTATGCCGTTTTAATCCCCAAGGATAATTTGCCGGGATTCTTACCAACACAGGCAAATCTTAAGGCGGGTGAGGAAATTCTTGCGCAATTCGTTTGTGTCCATAACAACCGAATTTTGCTCTCGGCCCGCTTCTCCACTACTGCTATGCAAGGTCCCAACCAGCGCGGTCCTAGTGTCAACTGGGAAGATCAATTGGCGGACATAGTTGGCCCTGTTAGTTACGCAGGGCAAAGCGGCACTGATTTTGCAAAAGCTCCTGCCACCGCTCCGCCTTCAGAAGACCAGCAAGACCTGGCTTTTCAGGTGTGGGCGTCCAACCAAGCAGTCAAGACTGAACAAATCCGTCTGAGACGGGCAATAGACCTTATCCTGCCTGCTCTTGATGGCGAAGTGCCAAGAGAATTCAAAATATCAGACTATGACCTTGAGTGGCTTATAACTGATCTGGAAGGCGGGATGCGAACCTGCTGCGTCAAGAGTTCAAACGACGATGTCCTGTCGCGTTCGGCCATTCTTCTTTACCGGGGACGGGCGGTGGGCTGCATATACTGCTCCAAATCAATGCCGGATCCTCCGCCTGTTGAAATGTCTTTGCAATATGCACTTAATGACCTTAATCTGCCGAACACGCAAGTAACCATGTACGACTTGCCGGAAGGTTTGACATTGTCGAGCTCGGCATTGTTTTTAGGCTATCCGGTGGAGCGCAGCGATGACTATGACGCTCGTTCCTACATGGACTATATTTGCAATTGGTTCGAAACGAAAGGCCAGACGGCTTGTTTAGCTCTCAGTTTCCCCTCTCATAACGGGCACTGTTTTGCTTATGTCTATCGCGGTAAGTTCGTAGGCGCTTTCTATGTTGAAGAACAAGTATTCAGCAAGGAAAAGGACTACGTCTACCAGCTTCTCGACCAGGAAGCTAATGCGCAATTGGCGGTTAGCATTTTGCCGCCGGAAATGACATCATCGGCGGTGCGGTTCGGATATAGTCTGAGCATGGCGCGTAAAGCCAATCAGTAGCAATTGCTCACCTTATTGTCATTAAGTTTCGGTGATACGATATTGACCGGAAAATTTGGGCGCCACATATGACAAGCTCTCTTTTGGAACAAGATCAAAAGACATCCAGGTTTAAAGACTGGTTTCTGGCTGGTATCAAACCCGGTGACAGCCAGGTGCACCATCAGGATGCCTGGTGGCGCGTCATGTGTCTGACAGGCGTAGATTACTTTTCTACCCTTGGCTATCAGCCGGGCATTGCCTTTCTAGCCGCCGGTCTCTTGTCGCCGCTTGCCACACTCATTCTTGTTCTTGTTACGCTCTTCGGGGCTTTGCCGACTTACTGTGTGGTTGCTAGGGAGAGTCCCAACGGGCAAGGCAGCGTCGCCATGCTTGAGAAAATGCTGCCCGGTTGGCAGGGCAAAACTCTCGTTCTTTTTTTGCTTGGCTTTGCCGCTACCGCCTTCATTATTACGATCACCCTTTCGGCCGCTGATGCCACTGCTCACATCATAGAGAATCCAATTTTTCCACCAGAATGGCACTCAGAGCGTATTCCTGTCACCTTGTTTCTTCTGGCTCTTCTCGGCGCTCTATTTCTTAAGGGGTTTCAGGAAGCAATTGGGCTTTCCTTTTTCATCGTCTGTGCCTACCTTGGGCTGAGCGCCTGCATATTAGTGCACGGCATATTTCATATTGCTACTCATCCGAATCTGATTGCCAATTGGCAAACCGCCTTGTTTCGTGAATATCCCTCACCTTTTATGATGGTCGGCATTGCCATGCTGCTCTTTCCGAAACTTGCCCTGGGCTTATCAGGATTTGAAACAGGGGTAGCCGTTATGCCTCTTGTGAAAGGCGATCCTACTGACACTCCTGAAAACCCGCAAGGTCGAATTCGCAATGCCCGCAAGCTTTTAATCGTAGCGGGGCTAATCATGAGTGTATACCTGGTTTTGAGCAGCATCGTAACGACGCTCCTAATACCGGCTCCTTTATTTCAGGAGGGTGGAGCAGCGAATGGCAGAGCGCTTGCTTACCTGGCCCATACTAATTTGGGACATATTTTTGGAACCATATACGATATCAGCACGATTCTCATTCTCTGGTTTGCGGGAGCTTCGGCCATTGCAGGGTTGCTCAGCCTGGTGCCAAAATATTTGCCGCGCTTTGGCATGGCTCCGAGCTGGTCGGCGGCTATTCGACCTTTAGTTGTGTTTTTTACCAGTGTCGCGTTTGGTGTCACCATTCTTTTTAAAGCAGATGTAGATGCTCAGGCGGCTGCCTACGCTACAGGCGTCCTTGTCCTGATTACTTCTGCTGCCGTTGCAGCGACCATTAGTATCTGGCCCAAACACCCTGCTTTACGTCCTTTCTTCGTTCTCATCACCTTCATTTTTGTCTACACCACTTTTGCCAATATGTCGGAAAGACCGGAAGGCGTGCACATTGCTCTATTTTTCATCAGTGCCATTCTGATTGCTTCTGTTTTATCGAGAGCAATTCGCTCCACTGAACTGCGCATCGAGAATGTCCATTTAGACGAAAAGGCTACCGCTTTCATCGAAGCGGCTCTCGAGAATGGCATGGGAGAAGTTAGGCTCTTGCCGCACCGCCACGGTATGAAAGACTTTCGGCAAAAAGAACATCGTTCCAGATTTGTGCATAGCATTCAAAAAGAAGAAGGTGACTTCATTTTTCTGGAAGCTGAGCTCTCAGATTCATCCGAGTTTTTTCATGAACTGCTAGAAGTGCGTGGCTGTGAGGAATCCGGCTATCCCGTTTTGCGCTGTTCTTCACCGGCAATTCCTAATGCCATTGCAGCCATAGCGCTGTACATTCGCGACCGCTACGGCAAATCACCTCATATATATTTCAGTTGGGCAGAGGGACACCCAATTGCGCACACGTTGCGATACATTTTTCTGGGAGAAGGCGAAACGGCAATGGTTGCACGTGAGATTTTGCGTGGGGTTGAACCGGATGAGCGCAAAAGACCAATCATCCATGTTGGTTAGTTGAATTTTGCGAAAAATGCCCGATCAGGAAAGTGTCAAGATTTTGGCCGGCAGTTGATCCTAAGTAGTGCGAAATTGGTATGAATGTAGTCGCACTAGGAACAGTTTTATGTCATGTAAAGAGCCAAATTGCAAAGGTGAGATCAAAGAAGGTGCCCCGTGAGCAGTGAAGCAGAGTCAGAGCCAAGCATGCTTTTGATCGAGTCGCTTCTTAAGGCTGCCGAGAAAATCGAATCAGAATTATCGGATGACTTTACGGATTGGAAAAAAAAGTCTGATCTATTCCTGCTTGCTATTAAGCAACTTGAAACGCGTCAGATTGAAAACACCGAATCTGCAAAGTTGTTTGGTGTGCCGATTCTAGAAGCGAAACTGCGGGATGCTGCTGAAACGGCGCTTCGCAATTGTGCACACTTTGCAGAAAGTTTTGAAGAGCGCGTTGTGTTTGTAGACGGGGCAAATAAAATTCGCAATGTAACCTGGTTTTGAACAGAGAGGAAAAGTGACACCAAACAAGAGCCCTTTGAAACAAGCATTCGGCGCTGTATTTGCGAATACGACACCGGTGAGACTTTGGCTTCTTCTCCTCTCTTCATGCCTTGCAAGTGTTCTCTTTGGTGTAGTTGCTGTCATTACTGTCGAGCAACACGAGCATGCCGCGAAAACTATAAGCAGTGATGCAGCACCTTCTGTGTTTGCGGCCTGCCAAATCAAAATAGCGGCAGCCGCTATGGATTCAAGCCTGGCCAGTGAGCTTCTCTATGATGTCAATCGCCGAGAAAGTCACGAAATGGAAGAAGATTTTGTCAAATTTCGCGGTGTACTTTCTAAGCATTTAGTAGCGGCGGCAAGAAATATCACTTATGGAGCTTCCGAATCTACGCCGATTGAGAATATTCAAATTGCCCTTGGGGAGCTCGATCAAAGCGCTCAAAAAACTCGTGATTTGCATGCTTTCAATAAGAATGAAGATGCAATTGCCAGCTACCGTAATTTTTTGGAAATCCTTGAAACTAAGCTCTATCCAAATGCCGACGCTCTCAAAAAAGCGAATGCTGACGTTCTCGAGCAAACCTATGGCAACGAAAAGGGTATTTCGGCTATGTCGCGCGGTCTTGTCACGGTGATGGGATTGCTCTTAATTGGTTTTCTTTTGTATTTTCAAATTTACTTGAGCATGCATTTCCGGCGCAGACTCAATTTGCCTTTCATATTCATTACCGTTGTCACTGCCCTTTACTTACAAAACCTGACTGCAGCGCTTACAGATAGCAGCCGCCAGCTAAAGATCGCTAAGGAAGATGCTTATAATTCCATCGTTTCTCTTTTGGATGCTCGTGCCCTCGCCTATGATGCCAATGCCGCTGAAAGCAGATGGCTCCTAGATAGAGATAATGCTTCCAAATACGAGAAGGGTTTCTTTACGGATCTTTCCGCCATTGCCAAGTTTGAAAAGGGTCATGATTTTACCAGTGCCATTGCCACTCTCAAAAACGAGTTAGCTAGTAATGAGCGCCTAACCACACCTGGATTTTCCGGCGACCTGGCGGAAGAGTTTGCCAATGTCCGTTTTGAAGAAGAAGGTCAAACAGCCCTTGAAGCGCTTGAGCACTTAGCAAAGTACAGCCAGATCGATAAAAAAATGCGCGAACTTGAAAACGGTGGCAACCATGAGGCTGCTCTTAGTATTGGCTTAGGCTACGATCCGCGCGGCAGCAATTTTCAATTCAGCAAGTTCGATGACGCTTTGAAGAGAACGCTCGCCATTAACCAGCACCATTTAGATTTATCGGCTCGCAAGAGTGGTGACGATCTAATTGGATTGGCGCAATATTCGTTTTTGCTGGCCTTACTGGCAGTTATTTGTGCTTACCTGGGCGCGCGCGAGCGCCTTGCCG
>CAJCIF010000368.1 GCA_903970355.1 Actinomycetota bacterium | reverse complement strand
TCCATGCTTCCAACAACTTCATGTTTAATTACTTCAGAGCCATCAATGGCGGCTACGCAACCAATCAGTTTCAGTTCATTGCCGGATGCTTTTGCAAAGGCACCAATTGGCACCGAGCATCCGCCACTTAATCGCTTTAGCAACGTTCGTTCTGCTGTTATTTCCGCCCTTGTTTGGCCGTCATCAATTGTTTCAAGCAATGCGGTAATCGCTTTGTCGTTCTGACGGCATTCGGCGGCAAGAGCGCCTTGACCTGCCGCGGGAATGCAAGAATCCAATTCGAGATACTGTGAAATCCTGTCTGTTAGCTTCAGGCGAATCAAGCCTGCCGCAGCTAAAACCATGGCGTCACATTGGCCTTCATCGAGCTTGCGCACTCGCGTTGGAATGTTTCCTCTAATATCCACAATTTCCAAATCACTTCGAATCGCTCTAATTTGGGCGGTTCTTCTGTTGCTGGAAGTGGCTAATTTAGAGCCGGCCGGTAATTGCTCCAACCGTAAATTGTCTTTGCTTACCAAAACATCGCGAGCATCTTCTCGGGAAAGTACAGCTGCAAGACAGAGTCCCGTTGGTAATTCCGTCGTGAGGTCCTTCAGGCTGTGAACGACGAAATCAACTTCATCGGCAAGGAGAGCATCTTCCAGCTCTTTTACAAATACACCGGTTCCGCCGAGAGCAGCGATCGGGCGTGTGGGATCTTTATCTCCGCTGGTTGTGATCGGAACCATCTCAAAACGCATGCTGGGATGCTCTCGCAAGAGTTTGTTGATCACTATTTCAGTCTGGAGGCTTGCTAGTTGACTGCCTCTTGTGCCCACCCTAATGGTGCCAGCCTTCTTACCCGATACCATGCGAAGTGTTCCTAAAATTATTGTTTCACCAAAGACGATTTGCGCGGGCCGAGATTAAACAGTGTTCTCAGTGCTTCCGCCTGTTGTCTCAAAATCTCGTAGTCGTTTGTTGCTTTTAGTTGTGTAGTTGGATGGTGAAGAATCTGATTTACGATTGCTCTGCTGATTTCTTCCAATTCGTTTTGGGCTTCTTCACCTTCAGCAACAGATCTGGCGTTGCACACACGGTTAATGTGCTCGATCCGAATCGATTCAATCTTTTCCCGTAATTCAGCAATAGTCGGAACCAGAAAGAGAGTGCGTTGCCATTCTTGAAACTCTTTCAGGACTTCAAAAACTATGCTTTCCGCTTCAGCAACAAGAGATTGTCTTTCAGCCCGATTTTCCTTAACGATATTGCCAATGTGATCGGAATCGAAATAGTGGGCATCCAGAAGTTCAGCTATGGCTGGATCCGCGTTGCGTGGTACGGAAATGTCGATGACGTTCAGTACTTTTTGGTTGGCGCGGGCCTCTTGCAGAAGATCGGCGCGCAAGAGATATTGAGGTGCAGCCGAGGCAACTATCACAAGATCGGCTTCAGCTGCCGCTTTATGCCGCATATCAAAGTCTTCCAGAATTTCCAATTTTTCAATATTGCGAATTTTGTTTTGCTTGAAAGATTCAAGTCGTTCTTTCGTGCGATTTGCCGCTATGACACGTGCTTTTCCATCTGAAAGAAGAAGCTTGAGGCAAATTTGACCCATCTTTCCCGCACCCAAAACGAGCACGGTTTGACGGTTATAACTACCTAATAACGATTTGCCAAGTTCCACGGCAGCAGAACTAATGGAGACAGCTTTCCTTGCCATGCTTGTTTCCGTGCGCACGCGCTTGCCGCAAGTTAGCGCAAACTTGAAGAGAGAGTCCATTACCGCTCCAGCGGTGCCGGCTTGCAGTGCTTCCTGGTGGGCTGTCTTCACCTGCGACATTATTTGCCCCTCACCCAGGACCATGCTGTCCAGTCCGGATGCCACTCGAAATAAATGAAGGGCGACGTCTTCGCGCAAAAGTCTAAAATTGGGTTTGAGCGCGCCGTGATGGGCAATTGTCTGAACCGAGTCAAAGAAGGCGTCTATTTCTCGCCAACCCGCCGCCACGTTGCTGACAACCGCATACACTTCCGTTCTATTACAGGTCGAAAGCAAAACAGCTTCTTTCACATGCGGAAAGTTCTTTAGCCCTTCCAGAGCATGTTTCAGGCAGGATTCCGGAATAGTAAACCGCTCGCGAATAGCGACTGGAATGTCGTGATAATTCAATCCGCATACAACCAACTCGCTCATGGTCTATAGATGCCCCGAAAAATGCCGCCGGTGTATGACAACCGGGGGGTTACCAGTTCGCGAACCCTCTATATCGATTGCGTTCCGCTCAATTAAGGATTCCGACAATTCCATACATAGAAATTATAGCGAACGCACAACCCGGAATGGGTCGTCCGTTGGGCTGATTTTAAAGTAACGATACTGATTGCTAAGCCAAGCAAAATATATGTTACAAGGGGGGAAACGAGACCAGGCGGCTCCGAAATGATACCAAATATGGTGGCTCTCTTTAGCAGTGGGCATGGCAGTGTCATGCCCCTACGTTAAACACCCGGTGTTATAATGCTTGCGCATGGCAAAAATTCGATTACGAGCTTTTTTCTCTAAATATCCCGTTCTTGACGAGATGCGCGTGAAGTTCTTCGTCAATTTGTTCACAGGTATATTTGATTATTTCGATCGCTCTTATCCAATTCTTCGCTGCACAAGCAAGGCCTCCGAGGAATATTTGGCGTCTGGAAAGCAGGCTATCTTAGCCATTTATCATGGTCGCATTATCGGCATGCTTCGCATTGTTCCGGATCGAAGCAAAATTACTATTCTCATTAGTCATCACCGCGACGGGGAAGTTGTGGCCAGAATCGCACAACAAATGGGCTATTCGGTAGCGCGAGGATCACCGACGTACAAAGCCGTGGAAGGCGCCATGCAAATGGTGAAGGCCACACAGCAAGGCAAGAGTCTGATGATAACTGTGGATGGCCCTAAGGGTCCAAAGTAAGCAACAACCGGGTAGCGAAGCATTTGTCTTACTGCAAATGGTTGAGATCTGCGTCCCAAGATGCCATTGGTGTGGTTGAAAGCTTTATTTAGCAGCTTGCCTGGGCTGCGCTGGCCTAAATGTCTAGTGTCATTGCTGGCCAGGTCCTCTGCAGCTCCTAAGAAAATTGATGCACTGGAGGGCATGCATGTATTGAGGTGAGTGGCTGAGCGCTCAACACCATGAGCTCAGCAGATTCACAAGCTTGTAGCTGCATTCGGTATCTCAGCAGCCTGCTCTTGATAACTCATGTTTCTCTAAAATTACAATGCATTGTGCCTTGTGGCACAATCCAATAGTCCTTTGTGCATGGGTTCCAGGGTCGCATGTGGAGTTTCCCATACCATGTTCGTCGTTTCTCGGTCCAAGAAGGCAGCGGATGTGGACAAGGTGAGACACGCTACTGCAGCGCGAAGGTGGTGTGCAATGACCAGAGGAGATCAA
>CAJCIF010000367.1 GCA_903970355.1 Actinomycetota bacterium | reverse complement strand
AGATAGCCTGGGCAGAGTCTACGTGACTGCCGGACGTTCCGGAACAGTCTTGAGAGTGACCCGCGAAGGCCGCAGTGAAGTGTTCTTGAATGGTCTAGTTAATCCGACTGGTATCGCATTCGGTACTGATGGTGCTCTCTTTGTTCTCGAAGCCGGCCGCTCCCGCGTTCTGCGCGTAGCAGCTCTCGACAAGGCTGAACGCACATCCTCAGCAACCGCCTTAAGCTAGAAAACAAAAAATCTAGCAAAGCTAAAAGTTATGAACGACCGGTTATATAACCGGTCGTTTTTCTTTGCACCTCTTGATATGCCATTACTGCTGGTGCCAAGCTGCCTCTCAGGTCGCGTGGAATCAACAGAAGAGGTCTTTGTGGAATCCGCCCGGAAGGGTAAATTGGGTATAGAACTATCATCTCCTCTGTCGACTTTTCCCTTATCTTATATGGATTCGGATTATTTAAAGGCCAGCGACCCCAGTGCAACCGCGCAAGAACTCAGGGAATTAGCGGACTCAGCCAGTCCCGAAGTTAGACTCAGGGTGGCCCAGAATAAGGCAGCTCCCAAGGATCTGCTCGCTTCACTTGCCCGTGCTACTGAAGCATCAATTCGGGCTGCAGTTGCCTGCAATGCTTCAACACCTCTCGGCACCGTTATTGAAATTGCAAAAACCGATACGCCGGAAGTGAAAAAGATTCTCGCTGCAGACTCATCTTTGCGCCCGGAAATTTTGATGCAGCTTGCCAAAGATTCCAATCAGGCTGTTGTCTCCCAAGCCATTCTCACATTAAAAGCTTCGGCGCTCGAACAACGTCTGAAAGAAGAGCATGTCACTCCCGATGCCAATGACTTTAACCGGGTTGGCGACCTGCTTACAGCTTCAGGCTGGGTTGAAGATCCAACGCTTATCCCCCGATTGGTAGATGAGTCCAAACGATCGCTAAGACCTTTGGGCCAACTTTTGATCGAACGCGAAATCATGAGCGTTGCCGATCTCGTCGATCTATTAAAGATTCAAGCAAGCATTCGCAATGGAGAAATAAGTGTTGTCGCAGCGATCGAGCAACTCAAACTAAAGGCAACACAAACGGATTACCATCCAAAAGATACCGGTCCCAAATCAAGCCTCACTTATTCCAGTCTCAAAGCATTCGGACCCAAGGAAGAACCTGTTGAACTCGTTAACTTCATTGCTGCCATTCCAGATGGCGTGCTCGTCTGCAATTCACAAGGGCAAATCCTGGATTGCAACTCCGATGCAGAATCCATGTTGGGAGCAAAATTACGCCAGTTAGTTGGACAGCAATTCAATTCATTTTTTCCGGAAGCCCAACTCGATTTTAAAAACGACCCGTCGCAAATTAACAACAAGCGTATGGTAATTCGCTCGCCGCGCAACTTGCTTCTTGAACTTAAGATTCGAGCAGTTGAAATGAAAGGCCGCATTGTGTACCTGACGTTCATTCATGACATCACTGCGCAACAAAGAACCGAAGCCAGGCGTAATGCCCAATACGAAATTACACGCGTTCTTTCCATTGCGGTGGACGAACAGTCAGCTTACGACAAAGTTATGGCAATTTTGACCCGCACTACTGAATGGGATGTTGCCGAATTATATTTGCTCGATCAACCTACTAACACGCTTCGTTTTCAAAGCGGCTATGGTGTGTCTGGTACTGAAGTGGGCGCTGAGTTTTATCGTATGGGAGAAGGTGTGCCGGGCTACGTATGGAAAACTCTGAGACCGGCTTGCCTGGATACTCTCAAAATGAGCCAGTCCTACAAAATTCCGGAGCATAAAGCATTCGCACTGATCTGGTGTTTGCCCATTATTGCCCAGGGAAATTTTTTCGGCACACTTGAGCTTAGATGCAAGAGTTTGCGTTATCCGGATCGCGATCTTTTCGAAATGCTCAGCACAACATGCCTATTGCTAGGTCAATTCCTTGAACGCCTCAAAACCGAAGAAGTGAAAAAGGAAAACATGCTGAGAGTGCAGCGTGAAGTGTTCATGACACACCTCGCGCACGATTTGAAAACTCCTCTTATGGGAGCAGATCGTATGCTCAATTTGATCCTTACGGAAAAAATTGGATCTTTAGATCCGAAACAAAGAATGTGTCTTTCAAGTCTCAGTGAAAGCAATATGGCCATGTTGAAAATGGTCGAAAATTTGCTTGCGGTTTGTCGGTATGAGGCAGGTGTAGAAACCATTCAACTTGAAGAAACCGATCTCAACATCTTGCTTTCCTCTTGTGCCAACGAAATACAACCAATTCTGTCTGCAAAAAACATCGGCTTGCAAAGAGCAATTGCAAACAATTTACCGAACTGCGAAGTTGATAGCCTGGCAATTCGCCGAGCTGTTATGAATCTACTAAGCAATGCCGGCAAATTTACACCAGAAGGTGGCGAAATCTCCATTAAAGCATTCTGTGAGGAAAACAGTTTTACTATTGAAGTAAGCGATACTGGACCAGGTATTTCCAAGCAAGATCAAGAAATGCTGTTTAGCCGATTCTGGCAAGCCAGCAGGCGCAATCGCGAAATTGGCAGTGGCTTGGGACTGCACCTTACCTCAAGAATAGTGCACGCCCACGGTGGCACCATCTTTTGTCAAAGTGAAGTAGATCGTGGTTCAACATTTTCCATCAAATTGCCACGAAGACACACACCAGACCGATTTGGTGATCACGATGTTCGCATCTCTGAAAAACCCGCCGTAATAGACTGAACCAGGAAAAATCAGATGAGTTCGCCTCAAACATCCATATTGCTCGTTGAAGATCATCAGCTCACCAGGCTCGGTCTCAAAATATCCCTTATGGAATATCCGAATTACAAAGTGGTGGGTGAAGCTGCAGATGGTGAAGTGGCAGTTTCAGAAGCAATTAAATTGATACCGGATGTGGTGCTAATGGATATTGGCTTGCCGGGAATAGATGGCATAGAAGCTACCTGGCGTATAAAACGAGAGCTGCCTCGTGCCCGCATCATTATGTTTACCTCTAACAACACTGCCAACGATGTTATGGCAGCAATGGGAGCCGGTGCAGATGGTTATTGCTTAAAAAATGCCGCCATAGAACAAATTGTTCAAGCAATAGACAAGGTCAAACAAGGACAAATCTGGCTCGATCCGGGCGTTGCCGATCATGTCGTGAAAAATCAAACCCTTCAAGATATCAAAGGAGCGAATGTCGAGCTCTCAGCACTCGAATCGCAGATTATGAAACTGGTTAGAGACGGCAAGACTAACGAAAACATTTCCGAGCATCTCGGAACGAGTGAGGAAACCGTTACCGTCATGATGCGAAACATTGTCGAAAGATTCGCACTTTCTCCTTTTCCACAATCCAAAAGTGCCGAAGAGAAAAATTACACCGAAGACTGGTTTACCGATGTCGGTGAGCAACCGGCCGGCGCAGGAACCTACTTTGCCGGCAAATATCTAATTGAGAATGTGCTGGGAGTCGGTGGCGTCGGCACCGTATTCAAAGCAAAACATCAATATATGGATCGAATTGTTGCTCTAAAAATATTGCAGCCACAGTACGCAGCAAATCGAGAAAATGTGAAAGCATTCCAGCAGGAAGCTCGATCAATTGCCAACTTGGATCATCCAAATATAGTTGCTGTTTACGATTTTGGATTAACGACTCGTCATGAACCATATCTGGTCATGGAGTTTATCGAGGGCCGAAATCTCGAGTCCATATTATGCACGGAAAAGAAATTGCAACTGCCGAGATTTTGCTCGATATTCACTCAGGTTTGCGATGCATTGAGTGTGGCTCACAAACGAGGCGTGATTCATTGCGATCTCAAACCAGGCAACATTTTGGTTTTGGAATCTGAAGATGGCGTCGAACGGATTAAGCTGGCAGATTTCGGCTTGGCAAAAATCCTGCACAGAGATGCAAAGCACGACAATACAATTTCCGATGATGGTTCCATTTGCGGCACACCTCCCTATATGTCTCCGGAGCAGTGCCTTGGCCAAAGCCTGGATCAAAGATCGGATATCTATGCATTAGGTTCAATGATGTTCGAAGCACTGATGGGTTTGAATGCATTTGCATCGGAAAGCGCTTATGAAACTTTCCAAAAACAAATTGATTACGTACCACCTCGCCTGGCGGACATCGATGTCACCAACTCGATACCGAAAGAGTTAGATGAGTGTGTGGCAAAGATGTTGGAAAAGGATGTTTCGAAACGCTGCCAATCCATAGATGAAGTGAAACAGGTACTGCGCAAAATGACACCGCTCCCCGCTAGCTTTTAGGAAGCAACATCGATTCAGCACTGGCTTTTAAAGCATCGAACATATCGAACTTCGAATAAAGATAGTCCGCATAGGTGTGCAACATCGGCTTCAATACTTGCGGCTTTTCAACAGGTGCATTTTGCATTGCGGAAACGGCCGCACCATACAAATCGCCGGTCGTGTAGTATTTGCCGGAATGCTTTATCCAATTCGGATCATCCTTTTTCTGGATAGTTTCCATCTGATCCGGAGTCAGCTTATCTACAATCTGAGCCAGGTGATACAACGAAACCGCATAGTTTTGCGGATCTTTCGCATCTTGTAATTGCCAGGAATCAGCGCACAAATGATAGGCTTTTGCCGCTTGGAAATAGAAGTCTTTGTTCGTTTCAGCAAGGTTGCGTTCGCAGTCTGCCAAACGGCTGACTAATAGCAGAGTTTGCGGGTCCTTGATAGGCTCATCGGTGGCAAAGATATCGGATCTGGATTCATCTTTCTCCAAAATCTTAAGAGCGCTGGTATAAGCTTCAAATGCCTTTTGCCAATTGTGCTGAAAATAGAAGGAATCTCCCAGATATGTATACGAAGTGGCAAGAGGTAAGCCGCGTTCTCGGCTTATCGACTGCATTCCGATTAATTTTTGAAATTGCTCCTGGGCGAGCAAATACTCTTTGCTTTTTAAGTAGCTATAGGACAAACCATGCACTAATCGCCGGCTGAGATCAGAGGAAGGTTCGTGGATGTATGACTTGTCTATTTCAACAGCTCTTTTCAGAAGTATAGCGGCTTGTTCCCACCATCCTCTCGCTTCGTATTCCTCAGCAAGATATTCCAATTTATCGAGCCACTCTCTTACGTCATCTTTAACATCAGCAGGTGGTTCGTGTTGGACCACTTGGAGCAGCCGCTCGGTTTTAGCCAACTCGTCGTGCAACTGAATAGTGTCCGGCATCCCATTTGGAGTTATGGTAGCGGTGTTTTCTTTCCATTCCACTTCTGCAAGATAGCGATCGGTTAGTAAATTTTGCAGTAAAAATCCGAGGCCCAAACATAAAAGTGCAAGTATTCCAATGACGCCAAAGAAGGCGGTTCGCAGGTTGCTTTTCTCCCCGTCTACCTTATTTCGTTCGTCCGATTTCCGCCAATTACCCATAACAACCCCTATCGCGCACTATACATTATAAAATTACGAGATGGAAAACAGGTGGGAATTTTGGGTTGATAGAGGTGGAACGTTCACAGACGTAATCGCACGTCATCCGGACGGCCGCTTGACAGTCAAAAAATATCTTTCCCACAATCCTCATCGCACTGAGGATACTGTCACCTATGCCATCAATGAGATCCTCAATCGCAACGGCACGAGCCAGGGAAAAGTTCAACTAACATTGAAGATGGGGACAACAGTTGCAACTAATGCGCTGCTGGAAAGAAAAGGTAAGCCGACCCTTCTCGTCATTACGGCAGGCTTTGCCGATGCTTTGCAAATTGGCTATCAGAATCGACCGGATATTTTTGCACGCCGCATTGTTTTACCGCTGCCAATTTATGCAAGTGTAATTGAAGCAACTGAACGAGTCGGTGCCAGCGGAAAAGTCATCACACCACTCGATGTTTCCGATCTGGAAACGAAGCTTCTAAAAGCGAAAAAAGATGGAATCGATTCTTGCGCAATCGTTTTTATGCATGGCTATCGCTACAAAGATCACGAGCAAGCCGCAGCCATATTGGCGAAGAAAGCAGGCTTTACGCATGTTTCATGCAGCCATGACGTCAGCCCGCTCATCAAATTAGTAAGCCGTGGTGACTCCACGGTGGCAGACGCTTATCTCACTCCGGTCTTAGAAAAATATTTGCAAGAAGTCAAAACAAATTTGCGGGGTAATCCGCGACTACTCTTTATGCAATCAAATGGAGGGCTTGTTGATGCTCAACATTTTAGAGGCAAGGATAGTCTGCTTTCAGGACCGGCAGGTGGACTGGTCGGTGCCGTTAAAGTCTGCGAACGACTATCTATAGATAAGCTGATTAGTTTTGATATGGGCGGCACATCCACAGACGTATCGCACTATGAAGGTGCGTTTGAGCGCCGAATCGACAACGTTATTGCCGGCACGAAAATAACATCGCCAATGATGGACATTCACACGGTGGCCGCTGGTGGCGGCTCAATTGTTGATTATCGCCTGGGGCGATTACAAGTCGGACCTGCATCCGCCGGTGCCGTGCCCGGACCTGCTTGCTATCGCAATGGCGGTCCGCTCACAATTACAGACTGCAATGTCCTTACCGGCAAAATACATCCGAGCTTGTTCCCTCAAGTGTTTGGAAGCAAAGGAGATCAATCTCTAGATATGGAAGTTGTAGCTCACTTGTTCAACGAGCTAACGGAACGCATAAGCAATGCCTCCGGAATTCAGTGGACGCCGGAACAACTCGCCGAGCGATTTATAGATATCGCCGTTGAGAGGATGGCGAGTGCTATCAAGAAAGTGTCGATTGAACGCGGACATGACGTACGAGACTATGCTCTTTGTGCATTCGGTGGAGCCGGTGGGCAGCATGCTTGCAAAATTGCCGATGCTCTTGGCTTGCAATTGGTAATAGTGCATCCTTTGGCCGGAGTACTTTCTGCCCTTGGTATTGGGTTGTCTTACTTGCGTGCACTGAAACAGCATTCAATCGAAACACTTCTTTCAGAATTGAAAGATGACGCACTTGAATCAATATGCCAATCTCTCGAAAAACAATGCATTCAAGATCTCGTAGAACAAGGCATATTGAAAGAACAAATATCACTCATTCGCACCCTGCGCATAAAATACGCGGGCACAGACTTTGCTCTCTCGATTCCATGGAATACATTGAACAATCTTCCCAGGCTTTATCACGCTACTCATCTGAAGCGCTGGGGATTTGGCGATGAGCTGAAACCGCTCGTTTTAGAAGCGATTGCCGTTGAAGCGATCGCAGACAAAATACCTTCTCCTTCATTTGAAGGCAATGCCATCGAGTGCAGTAATGACACGTTATTAGCATCTGATACGGTGCCGATATTTTCGATGGGGCGAACATGGCATGCTCCCGTTTACCAACGCAATCGCTTGATGGCCTGCACAGAGATTATGGGGCCGGCACTAATTATTGATGATATGACGACCACTGTCGTTGAACCAGGTTGGTCTGCTAGCGCTAATAAGCATCAAACGCTTTTGTTGCAGAAAGCCGGTGGAGTCAGCCGGCATCATGAATCCATTTCCACCGAGAGACCCGATCCCGCTAATCTTGAATTGTTCAGCAATCTCTTCATGACCATTGCAGAGGAGATGGGATTACAACTGCAATACACGAGTCATTCTGTCAACATAAAGGAAAGGCTTGACTTCTCATGCGCAGTGTTTGATTCAAAAGGCGATCTCATTGCAAATGCTCCGCACATTCCGGTGCACCTGGGCTCTATGGGTGAGAGCGTAAGAAGCTTGATCGCAAAGCACGGTGGAAATTTGCGGGAAGGCGATTCGTATGCCGTCAATAATCCGTTTGATGGAGGTACGCATCTACCCGACATTACGATAATAACTCCTGTGTTTATCTCAGAGCGAAGCGATCAACCCTCATTTTTTGTTGCTTCTCGCGGCCACCACGCTGATATAGGCGGAATCACGCCCGGTTCAATGCCACCACTAAGCAAGTCGCTTGAGGAAGAGGGAGTGGTTATCGATCACTTTCTTCTCGTTACTAATGGAACGGTTCGTGAAAAGGAACTTCTAGATCTTCTATCCGGCGCAAAATTCCCATCGCGCAATCCGCTCCAAAATCTTGCCGATTTGAAAGCTCAAGTTGCAGCGAACAACAAGGGAATACAAGCATTAACTAAATTGTGTGATACATATGGGCTTGATGTCGTGCTTGCCTATACCCGCTTCGTGCGAGAAAACGCAGCGCAAGCTGTGCGGCAGTGCTTGAATACTTTGACGCCAGGACAATTTGAAACCCAGCTTGATGATGGCAGCAAGATTGCTGTGAAGGTAAGTCTGCATCCCGAACTTGGTGCAGCGACTGTAGATTTTACAGGCACTTCCCAACAACTCACAAACAATTTAAATGCGCCAAAATCAATTTGCCGAGCTGCGACGATGTATGCCTTTAGAACCCTAATCGATCAAAATATTCCCCTTAACGATGGCTGCCTTGATGCAATTCAACTTGTCATTCCACCAGGCTCCCTTCTCAATCCAAAGTATCCAGCAGCCGTCGTAGCCGGCAATGTGGAAACTTCGCAAATTCTCACGGATTCCCTCTTTGCTGCAGTAGGTGCGATGGCAAGTTCGCAAGGCACCATGAACAATTTCACTTTCGGCAACGAGCGCTACCAATATTACGAAACCATATGTGGTGGCTCAGGAGCTGGTCCAACTTACGATGGCACAAGCGCAGTCCATACGCACATGACTAACTCGCGTCTTACCGACCCGGAAGTTCTTGAACAAAGATTCCCAGTATTGGTCGAAAGCTTCCACATTCGCAAAGACAGCGGAGGAACCGGCAAACATCACGGCGGCAATGGTGTCGTGCGCTCAATACGATTCTTAGAAGCAATGACCGCATCCATTCTTTCACAAAGAAGAGTCGTATCTCCCTTCGGATTACAAGGTGGCAATCCCGGCAGCAACGGCCGAAACTATGTCATACGCGCCGACGGCACCATCCTAAATTTAGAAGGCACCGCCTCCGTAGAACTTCAAGCCGGCGACACATTCGTTATCGAAACACCCGGTGGTGGTGGCTATGGAAAGCCGGGGGATTAGACCTTAATCACCTTACCGCTTGTTTCACTTTCGCAAGTGATGCAGCAGCTAAAACACCCGCTTTCTTTCCACTCGCCATGGCGGCGTCCAACAAAAGTCCTTCATTGCCTACCCAGTCACCGGCGAGAAAGATGTTCTTGTCTTTTATGGGTTGCACAGTTGGTCTGCCTTCAT
>CAJCIF010000366.1 GCA_903970355.1 Actinomycetota bacterium | reverse complement strand
AGCCGGTACGCCAGCGTCGCGTGAAGTTCCTCCACCCGTTTTTACACCAGAACCGGCGCCTGCTCCAAAACCTTCAAGCAGTCCTCTATCCAGTATTGCTTCCGGCAGCTCGTCTCTTCGTTCTCGATCGATTGGTGCCACTGAATCCGGTGCCAAGATGGATAGTGAGCCAGTCTCCGAGCCCCCGGTCTTAAGATCGAAGCGCTCTAGTTCAAGACTTCCTTCCGCCCTTAACTCAGAACCGCAACCGGATATGTTTCCTTCTAAAGCGAAACATATGGCGTTTGCAAAGTTTATGTTGTTTCCTTTCTTTGCAGCTGCAGCCTTTAAAATCTGGTATTTGGTCGCCATGGGTCCAACAGCTCTTTCCTCGGCTCCC
This sequence comes from Actinomycetota bacterium, assembly GCA_903970355.1. GTDB lineage: Bacteria > Cyanobacteriota > Vampirovibrionia > Obscuribacterales > Obscuribacteraceae > CAJCIF01. Next base: position 2,423 of record CAJCIF010000366.1, on the reverse strand, counting down.
TTTCTTGGCGATCAAGTCTCTCAGCTGGTTGTCATTATCTGTCTTATCATTTTTACTTTTATTGCGACAAGCGATTCCTAGATAATTGAAAGCAGGAATCCTCGCTCTCTTTATTTCCGGACGCTTCGCGACGCTCATTTACATTGGCAAAAGGTAACTTTCAAAGAGATATTGCCATGCTATATTGGCGCTGTTTTTTCAACCGTAATTTTTAGGGTCTCGTCACCAGAGGAACTTTGAGCTGATGGCAATTCAACAGTCTAGATTTAACAATCGGCGTATAGCAATCACAATCCCGATAGCTCTTTGTCTGGTAGGAAACTTATTTCCGGCCGCTACTTTTGGAGCGACAAGCATTCCCGCCCCGGCGAACAAAGGGGATCTTCAGCTAGAAGGTTATTCCAAGCTTACTTCCGGAGCTGGTCCAACGACTAATGATGTAACGGTGACGGATTCTGCTGCCGTCGGTGCGCCACCTGCTTCTGTCAATTTGCAACCGCTTAAATTAGGTAACGAAACGCCCACTTCCGATAGCAGCACTCCCGCTGCTGCCACCGCAGGTGGTGAAGACGTTCTCAAATCTACCGTCACCACAACTGACTATGCTGCCAAGCCACAAGACACGGCAGTGTTGCAAGATACATCGGTAGTTGGAAAAAACAAATCAAAGCATAGTGGCAAACACGTTGCGAAAACTTTAAGACAGCAAGCCGACGATGTGCATATTGCACCTATTCCCTTGCAAGTCAGCGAAGGCGATCAAAAGAAAGAAGCAGCATTCTTAGACGATACTGAAAAGCAACAACTTTCAGACCTCTGGGAATCTACATTGACTCGTTCACCAGATATTCAATTTGTTGTAGCGAAGTTGCAACCCACCAACAGCAACGCGCACTTAAACACGATTCTTAGCTCCATGCTCAGTACCGCTGCCTATGGTGGTATGAGCGCAGTGATGATGATGAGCCCGGGTATGGGTACCTACGCGGCAGGCAGTGCCGGCTCCATGCTCATTAGCAATGTGTTGCAAATTAACAACAGCAGACAACAGAAAAAACAAAAGCTCAGCCAAGAAGAAGAAATGATCATGTTCAACATGGTCCGCGGCACCGCTGACAAGTTGGTGGCTGCCTATCGTGATTACAAAAAGCGTTTCGTAAGTTTGTCTCGTGCCAGCAGCGACCTGCAAGATTTGCAAGCTATGGCTGCTGATGCTCGTGCCGGACAAGATGCTTCTAAGCAGTTGGAAATGGATTACGTATTGCGCAAACAACAGCGTGACATCGATGAAATCTCCGATGATGTAAGACGGTACCGTCAGACACTTCTTGATTTGGCTGGTCCGGATTCAGTTGCCAAACTTGACAAACAAATCATCTGGGAACAAACTCAAATCGACGGTCAACCTAACCAAGACATCGCCCAGAAACCTGCAGAAACAGCTGCTCCGAAAGCGGATGATATCGCAAAGCCCTCGGACCCACCTGCAGATGCTGACCACAAGAAAACCGCTGAATCTAAACCAACCACTGTAACCAACTAGAAGAGAGGACATTGTGCAACGTACTAATCAGAGATGGTTTGTTGGAATCATCCTGCTTCTGTGTCTGTTAGCACTGCCCGTTGGACTCCTTTCGCATAAGTCGGCGCCTAAACCAAGCACCGATAATGATTTTGAAGCGGCCAATCCGTTCTCAATGAAGTTCAAAGATCACATTCAGGTCCTGAGATTGACCGGGGTGATCATGGACCGCCAGGAGAGCTCCATTTTTGGCAGTGGTGATTCGGCTTCAGCTGTTTTGAAGTCCTTGAGAAAGGCCGGCAAAGACAATCACATCAAAGCGATCCTGTTGCGCATCAATTCTCCAGGCGGTACCGTTCCAGCATCGCAAGAATTGAGTGATGAAATCATTGATCTGCGATCGAAAAATAAACCGGTTGTCGTTTCCATGGGAGACCTCGCTGCTTCAGGCGGCTACTATATTTCCAGTGCAGCGGACACGATCATCGCGGAGCCTGGCACACTTACCGGTTCTATCGGTGTCATTCTCAGTACTATGAATCTGAAAGGACTCGGCGACAAGTTAGGTGTCGTACCTGAAGTGGTCAAATCCGGCAAGTTCAAAGATATCGGGTCACCCTACAGGGCAATGACGCCTGAGGACAGAGCAATTCTGCAAGACCTCATTCTCGATTCTTACGACCAATTCGTCAGTGCTGTTGCAAAAGGTCGCAAGATGAAGGTAGACGATGTGAAGAAAATTGCAGACGGCCGCATCTATTCCGGCAGGCAAGCCCTCAAGCTCGGGCTAGTAGATAAGCTTGGTGGCTACGATACTGCAATTGAAACTCTGCAAACGATGTGCAAAGACCGTTATCATCTCAAAGACAATTTGCCGGTCGATGACGGCGGTTCCGAGTTT
>CAJCIF010000365.1 GCA_903970355.1 Actinomycetota bacterium | reverse complement strand
ATTCAACGTTTTTCCTGCACAGGTAGAGGCAGTACTCTATACTCATCCTCTGGTAGCACAGGCATGTGTTGTTGGTGTCCCGGACCCTTCTCAAGTAGAAAGGGTAAAAGCGTTTGTTGTTTTGAAAGAACCCGGTAAAGCAAATTCGGAGATAGAAAATACATTGATCGAGTACTGCCGATCTAAACTTATTAAGTGGTCATGTCCGCGAGAAATCGAATTTCGAGACAGCCTTCCCGAAACGCGCGTTGGAAAAATCGATTTTAAGCAATTAGTGCAAGAACATGTAGACAAATACGGCAGCGGAGCGCCGGCAAAAGATGGCAGTTGAACATCAGATTGAACATGGTGGCGATCGCATCGCAGCAGCGTTGCAAAAACACAGTGTGCCTTTTTTATTTACACTATGCGGTGGACACATATCGCCAATTCTCTCTGGTGCTAAAGCGCTAAACATTCGCGTCATAGACGTGCGCGATGAAGCGACAGCCGTTTTCGCAGCAGATGCTGTCGGAAGACTGAGTGGAATACCGGGCGTAGCAGCTGTTACTGCCGGGCCTGGATTGACAAACTCTTTGACCGCACTCAAAAACGCATTGCTGGCTCAGTCACCGATGATCCTTTTTGGCGGTGCGGCACCAACAGCCTTGCAAGGACGCGGCGCTCTGCAAGACATAAAACAGCGTCCGGTAGTTATGCCGCACGTCAAGCTTGTTAAACAAATTGCTCGTGTACGCGAATTGATTCCCACTGTTGAGGATGCATTTTTTGTTGCATGTGACGGAGTACCGGGACCGGTTTTCATTGAGTGTCCCATTGATGTTCTCTACGATGAAACGAACATTCGTAAGTGGTATACGGATGCCACCGGTAAAGGCACCAAGATGGGTGACCGCCTCTTAGACTGGTATCTCAAACAGCATGTTGACAGCATTTTTTCAGGCAGCCATGAATTCATTCCACCTGAGAAGAAAGCAATTGTTTTACCGCATGCTTCAGATACGAGTCTAAGCGAAGCTGTTATAGCTTTAGCTAGAGCGGAGCGGCCTCTGATGATAATCGGCAGCCAGGCTCTTGCAAATGATACCGACGGCAATAATTTGGCACGGGCCATAAGACGTCTTGGCATTCCTGTCTTTCTTTCCGGAATGGGCAGAGGTCTTCTCGGTCGCGAAGATCCCTTGCAAATGCGTCATCAGCGCCGACAAGCTTTGAAAGATTCGGACTGCGTTTTATTAGCCGGCGTCCCATGCGATTTCCGATTGGACTATGGCCGGCATATTCGAAGATCGGCAGTTTTCATTTCGGCAAATCGAAGCCAACAAGATGCCAATTTAAATCGTAAGCCAAAAACGGCGGCGATTGGAGACGTAGGTAATTTCATTGAACGACTTTCGGATCAGATTCAACTTCAAAACATCAATAGGTCAAATTGGCTCAAACAGTTGCGCAGCCGTGATGATGCCAGAGAAAAAGAGATCGATGAGGAGGCCAAAAAGCAAGGTGAGTTTGTAAATCCGGTTGCCCTTTTTCGTGAAATTGAAAGCGCGGCAGATGATAACGCTGTGTTCGTTGCCGATGGTGGGGATTTTGTTGCAACTGCATCTTACATTTTGCGGCCGAGAGGTCCAAGAGCCTGGTTGGATCCAGGAGCATTTGGCACTCTAGGAGTTGGTGCAGGATTTGCTCTTGGTGCGGCACTATGCCGCCCGCAATCAGAGATCTGGCTGATTTATGGTGACGGCGCTTGTGGATATGGGCTTACGGAATTTGACACCTTCGTACGCCATAAAATTCCGGTTATTGCAGTGGTTGGCAATGATGCTGGGTGGACCCAAATTGCAAGAGAACAAGTCAAGATTTTAAAAGATGACGTTGGCACAGTATTGGCCCGAACGGACTACCACAAGGTTGCCGCCGCATTTGGTGCCGAAGGGATCGTCATTAAGAAGCAATCAGAAGTTGCCGACGCTTTGAAAAAAGCAAAAGAAGCGTTTAAAGATGGCAAAGCCGTATTGATAAACGTATGGCTTAACAAAACCGATTTCAGAGAAGGCTCCATCTCGATGTAGATGGGATTAGGTGAGTGGGGGAATTCCCATAGCAATTAACAACTGCGAAACGTCATCGCAGCGCACCTGCTTCAATATGTGCACGGAACCGAAGCCGAACGTTCTTGAACAGAATTTTGCATGCCATGAAAATAGTTAACCTACTAATCGTTTTGATGTTCGTCTTTGTTATTAACGCAGCAGAGCTCCCCGTCTGGTCATTAACTCATTCGCAGCCAACTGTTACTGTTTTCGCCTTAGCCCACGATATTCCGGCAAACAAGATGCTGACCGAACAAGATGTTGCACCAGTTGTCTTTGATGAATATATATATGATGCAGAGGCTGAAGCCCTCAATTGGAAGGACTTGTGCCATAGCTTGGCAGAATTTATTGGTATGCGTTTGAAGCCCGGGTCCGAAGAATCCGATAAGTCTATTCGGAAAGCAGGAGAACTGATAACTAAGGATCGTCTTTATGGAAAAGTGAAAACACCCATTTCGAAAATAGCATTGTCACCTACTGTTCCAGTTCTAATAACAACAGATGATGTTCTTGACGGACAAGTGTTGTCTCGAGACAACACGATTCAAGTTCAAGTGAAAAGAGCCGAGATGCCAGTCAATCCCATTTTGTATTTTACTCGATCGGAAAATAGGCTCGCTATGGTGCCTATGAAAAAAGGAAGCTATGTGACCTATAACCTTGTCACAGATCCGAAATTCGAATCGAATATACGTTGTTTCTATGCCGTTCATGATCTCAAATCCGGTGAATGTTTAAATTGGAAAGATTTGCAAGCAAAAATAGATGACCGAGATGAGATTAATAGGACACGTTTAAATGCAAATTTTGAGATTTTCACAGGCGCTTACAAGCTCTTCCCCCTCCAAGTTTTTAACTACGGAGATTGGCGAGACTATTTCTTGGTCACTAACCTCAAAAAAGGTGATCGGCTCGAGCATTCATCTTTGGGCGAACGAAAGTACGATTTCGAACCAAGCATTCACAGATGGGACTTGGTCAAGTATATTCGTGTGACGCAGGACGTTCCAACTGGAAAACCTATCAGTGCAGAGGACGTGTGCGAGGTACAACGTGTTGATCGCGGAGAAGAGCACCCGAATTTGACTTCAGTCAATCAAGTGATCGGACGAACGTCTAAATATAGGCTCAAAAAGGGGGGGACCCTGCCGGATTACTATTTAAAGCCGCGTGGCTAACGTAGAAACTAGCGTAGGGGCATAGCATTGCTATGCCCAAATATTTTTTATGTGGGCATGGCAGTGTAAGGTGGCCCCATTTTCCGGCCACTTCTTAGGGCACTCTTGACGTGGTTTTTGCGAACTCCATGGGTGTCTTATACCCAAGAGAACTGTGTGGTCTTTTTGTGTTGTAGTAATGTCTCCAGTGTT
>CAJCIF010000364.1 GCA_903970355.1 Actinomycetota bacterium | reverse complement strand
ACAGGAGAACATCATGAAAATGATTGCAACGCGCAGATTGGCTTTGGGTTGCCTGCTTTCAATGGTCTTCTTCTTGCCTGCCAGCCTTGCTGAAGAAAGCAAAGTAACCGAAGTCCCTGCGGTCCCTGAAGTTCCAGATATTACAGCCGCCAAAGATGTCACCGATGTCAATGACAAAAATTTCGCCAAAGTAGTTAAGAAGAGTGCTGAACCGGTTTTGGTAGATTTTTACGCCACCTGGTGCGCACCCTGCAAAGAAATGGCTCCTGTTTTTGACGCTCTTGCAAAAGACTCAAATTTAAAGGGCACGGTCAAGTTTGTTCGCATCGATATGGATCAATCGCCAAAAGTAGCCGAAAAATACCAAATTGATATTTTGCCAACATTCGCTCTATTCAAGAATGGCAAAATAATTGCCACCAAATCTGGTATCGCAACCAAAGAAGCCTTGCAGTCACAATTTTCAAAAGCACTTTAGTCGCCCAACATCTGTCCTGGCCTCACTCTGGTAAACCTCATAAAAACCAGGGAAAACCATTACTTGATATATAGATATATGACAAGAAGATAGAAAATCTGTCGATACTGTCCTGTCTGTATCGCTCTTAGTCAACCGCATTATTTCATCGAAACGCCCATTGCATCTGGCTTTCATCGCTATATGCCCGATTGCATCGTTGGTGCTTTTATAGGACGCTAAGTGTCACTGGTATTAGGCGCGGTGATTGGAAGTCAACAACTGAAATTAGTTCAGAATGGCTTAATGACTCACATTTAGGTGAGGTGTGTTGGCCGTTTTTTTCGAAATGTTTCGATGAATTTTTTAGGATGGACAGGCAAATACAGGGTTGTTCCCTGAATTATAACGGTTGTACCTGGAACAAAAATAGGATGGATGCTAGAAGCAAGGAGCGGAACAAGACCTTTTGTGAAGCGTCGGGTGAAACACGGTATCCGTTATATGTCCCACTAGCTATGAGGCTATGCCCAATGACTCCGGAAGATGTTCGCCCCAAGGCTAAGTTGATCCGCATTGATACGCGCGAAGAGATTCTTTTGCATAAAGAACAAACCAAGATCGGTCGCTCTGGCGATAATGATTTGGTGCTGTGGCACATGCCACTTGTCTCCCGGCATCATGCTCGCATCTTCGAATATGCAGGCGGGTTGTATCTGGAAGATCTCGGGAGCAGCAATGGCACCTTTGTAAATGGTCATCGCATAGACCGCCCCGTCCACCTGGAAGAGTTCGATCGCATCTGTATTGGCGGCTTTGTCTGCGACTACATCGTAAATGTACAGGTCGAAGCTTTGCCAATTGCAAGTTTTGTCCAGGCCGCTTCGTAAATCACCAAGGTCGAGCGGCTTGCAAAAAAAGAGTGGTTCATTGAACCGCTCTTTTTTATTTGTTTAGTCCATTTATTCAAGCTTGGATGCTGATTTAGTGAAGCGGTGAGGAATAGGTATTGATTGCCAGAACAGCTGTTCTGGCCGATTCAAGCTGATCAAGATCGAAGTCGCCCTTAGCGAGAAACTTAGCCCATTCGCTTTCATTGGTATTCAATTCGGAAACTGTGCGGCCGGATTTCTTTATTTCAATACAGCGGTCCAAAACATCGGAGAGAATGGTCAGGCGTTCGGCTAGAACCGAATTCCAAACCAGCCGGGCAAGCTCCAGACTGCGCCGATTTACTTTTAGCGACCCTGCCGTCAACTTTTCATCCCCATTGCGCTCATGCACTACTCGGGCGGCAGCCGACATCACAATGTTCTTTATAAGCAGATCGGTAATCAGTTCATTGGACTCTCTTAGACCCCTCAGAACGCAGTGAGGATGTTCATCTGCAACCGGGGAGTCACCACTAAGGTAAGCGACTAGAAAGCCGCGTGCACCGGCGGGGTGCTCTATCAAACTGGCTACTTCTGCAGTAGCCGTGCTTTCGTCAATTTCTCGACCGTGCAGTTGAGAAAGAAGCTCGTTAGTAGCCTGGATAGATTGTTCAAAATTGACAGTACTAGTCATCATACGCATTAACCCCGCGCAAAAGCTCAGCGTTACAACACGGATACCAGAGGAGGATGTCGGCATTCTAATCGGATTACTTGTGTTTCGGGCCGGGTGCTTTTATATATTTTTCGGATAATCGCCCAAAAGTAATGAATCCGCTCGCTTTCCGGAACGCAAAAAATATTCATGTTTAAGCGCTCCGGTCGGCTCCTCCGTTGCCTCCTCCGCGCGTATCCACGCTGCGCTCCGGTCGGCTCCTCCGTCGCCTCCTCCGCGCGTATCCACGCTGCGCTCCGCCACGGCTCCTCGCCGCGGCTGCGCTTTGCTGATGCTTCGGCCGCGCTGCTTTTTCAGTTTGCAAACTATTTTAGCGGTTCGAGTTCTTTAACGGAACGAAGACCGTCTTCTTCCAGGGTGGCTGAATCTACACCGACTGCCACCAACTTAACGGAGTTGAATTTGTCGCCCAATCCAAGCCTTACAACCTTTGGCCATTTATTGAAGCGCCTGGCTGCCAGATCTGGAATGGTGAATATGGCTCTATTGTCAAAAACTGCCGAGAGTTTGAGTTTCGAAGTTAAGGACGGTCTTGAGGGAGGCAGCGGCAATTCGCTTATGGCTAAAGATCCTTCCGACGGCGAAGGCACGGGAGCAAAGGCACTTGTGCCGGGCGGCGGCGGTGGCACAAAACCTTTTTGCAGGTCTCTAAATTTGTTGCCCTTCTTGGCAAATTTGGAAGAATCGCTGCCGAAAGGTGCAAAGGGATCATGGCGTCCAATTTTCACAAGCGTTTCGCGTTCGGCTTCCGCGCGTGTTGTAGCCGGCACAACTAAAGGCGGCGGCACGGGTGGTGTTGCACTATTGGTAGTGGCGTCCGGAACAACCGCATCTGCAGCAAACACTCCCTGTGCTGCCAGAAAAATAGTTAGAGCCGATAGTGCTGATTTGATCATCAAGGCAAATAATACACTTTTAAAAGAAAAGTCATCAATGGTTGTTCCAGCTCCAATTTTTTCGCTTTGTCGCTAGCTGGGTTTCTTACAAGCACATTCTCTTTGCCTGGTGTGCCAATGGCAAGCTGGCTTATTTCGACGACCCGTTCATAAGACTCAAGATCTTCCAGAAAATGCTCCATGCCTTTAAATGACCCGGAAATGTAAATCTGCTTGATGTTATTTTCAAGTAACTTCGGCGCTGGCGGCGTGCCTGGAGCGTTGGCCGCAGCCGGCTTGGGAGGTTGGCTGTTGTTTATGGTTTCATTTATATCGCTGGTACTTTGCTTGAGGCTTTTTGATCCAAGAGAAGTTTTGGCGAGCGGGTTATTCGCCACATTTTTCATTTCCTGTTCGGAAGCACTGATAATTTGCAGTTGTGCTGCATCAGGAGTCTCAACGGAAACCAGGTGCACATTCGCTCTGGCACACATTTTTTCCAAATCGATCATAACAAGATCAATGCCCGGCTCTTTTGGCACGGCATTGCGAATAGATTCAATTTGCCCTTCCAAACTATGTTGTTTTTTCTTCTCCGCTTCGATTTGCTGCATTTTGTCCTGCAAAACTTTTAACTCACTCTGAGCAGATTTGATTTCTTCACCGTTCGCCTGTGCTTCCAGGAATGCCGGATAGCCAAGATACATTCCTGCTAATACCGAAAGTAAAAGCAAAAGCACACAAATTAGAAACTGGGTGCGTTTAGTGAGAACCACTTCTACCTCACGGATGCACTGGGAGTATTGGCTACGGCGATGTCATCTGCAGCGGGCGTAAATTCGATATCGAAGTCGATTACTTCCGAATCCTTATCTCGCCGGCCTGCATCCTGGACAAGAGCATTTTTGACAATTGGATTTTTATTGAGGCTGACAGCGAAGGAAGAAACATCGTCAAAATCTCGAGCGACGCCTCCTAATTTCACTTTTCCTTTATCGAAGATGATTGAGCTAAGCTGGATACCTTCAGGGGTATTGGCTCTTACAGCTTCAAGTACCTTTGAAGCGTGGGTGTTCTTTCTGATGATGCTGTCGAGCACATCTTTTTTGGCGGTGAGATCGCGATTGGTCGTTTTCAATTCCGTCAATGTTTTCAAATCTTTTTTCGTCTTGTCAGTTTCTGTTTTGACGGACTGGAGCTGCTTCTGTTTGGACGGCAAATCAATGTAGGCAAAGTAGCCGCTCACGGCCAGCACTAAGACGAGGAGGAGAGCTCCTGCAAGGAGCGCCGGTCTGAACCATTTTGTTTCTTCCTGCGTGAAAGCCACTCTTTGCGTCGATGTTGCTTCGAACAGCAATGGCAAGCGGCCTTCTTTATTGAGGTCTAAATCAACCGTAAATGACGGAGACCACTGCGTTTCTATTGCTGTGCCAATCAGTGCTGCCAGAATTGGTTTGAGACGCTCTGCAATTGGTTGTTTTTCCAAAAGAATATCGCGCATCGGATCGGCAACAATCGTTTTGACATTGAGTTTGGCATGAATGAATTCATCTAACTGCGGCACCATGCAGCCAGGCCCAGTAAGCAATATATGATCAATTTTTATGTCGCCTACCTGGCTCTTGTAAAATTCGAGCGAACGAGCCAGCTCGTCTGTGATGTCACCAAATACGGTGCGCGAGATCTGTCCGGCTTGGCCAAGTAAAATGTCCGCAGTCATTTTGGCATCGGTATGATAAAGCCTTATATCAGGCAATATCTCGAGAGCTTGGTCGAAGCTGATTGAAAGATTGCGTGATATTGCTTCCGTGAGGGTTTCCACACCAAGCACAATCGATCTGCCAAATAAGGGCATAGCGCTGCGCACTACATTGATATCTGTTGCATCATGCCGAATGTTGACGATCATCGACAGATGGCCGCTTGAACCCAGATAGCCTGCCAGTGCCAGAGAACGGATTACAGAAAGAGAAGAAATGTCTATTCTGCCGAGCTTTACACCTGCACAGTCGCACATACGCCAGTACGTTTCGACAATTGATCTTTGAATGGCGGCAAGAATTACATCTACTCTTCTAACGCCATCGGCATCGGTGCGCTCGGTCGCCGGCATGAGAGACCAATCCAGATTGGCGTCCGCAATTGGAAAGGGCACGTGGTTCATGGCTTCTTGCGTAACGACATCAGCCAATTCTTCAGGCGGCATACCAGTAGGAACAGGCATAAGACGAATGACTGAAGCCTGAGCAGGTACAGCCAGATTCAAAATTGGAGCAGGACCTGTCTGGGGAATACCAGCCTGGTTCATGAGCTCAAGAACAACTTGACCGACGGCAATGGGATCGGCAATTAGACCTTCGCGAATGGCATTAGGCGGTGTTGGTTGGACAGCAAAGCGAGCCAGTTCAATACCGGCCTTTGTCTTCTCCAGCTGCACCAAAGTAATGCTATCGCTGTTTACGTCTAATGCGAATGATGGACCTTTGCGTTTGCCGAAACCGAACAAGATATTTTTCCTTACTCGCTACAGCAGTGATTTAATCATGCCCCTACCAATTATGCCCCACCATTGCCGAGCTTACCAAATGGATTGTGGAACATCGCGATAAATGCTCCGAAAGCAAGGGCAGGCCCAAATGGGAATGGTTTGGAAGCGCGGGTGCCCGAGGCGATTACACCCAATAACCCACCAGCGAGCACCGCTCCAAACAAAAGCGCTGCCCAGGTTGTAACTGGAATGGGTGAAGTGGCTATGCGGGACATATTGAAGAGGAAAACAAAAACAATGGCGAACGCACCCACCATGCCAATAATCATTGAACGCAAGCAAGTTTTGAGCATATTGAGCTTATATAGCTCGTAAACGAGATACATTGCGCCCATGAAGGCACCAAACATGAAGCCCAGGAGAAGCGCATAGATCAATTGCGGTAAGCCAAGCCAACTGGCAATGAGAGCAGAAAGCACGGCATCGCCACCGCCCATGACTTCAATTTCGTGAATGGGCTGGCCGTTTGATGTCAAAACCAATTTCTCTCTTATCTTGTGACTGATCGATTTGATTACTGCTACTGGAAAATCGCTGCTGGTAGGGCGTTTGAAGGGTTTTTCCAAAACGCCGAAAACCGGATGGCGGCCTTTCACCTCGGGTATGACTTTTTCACCTAGAGAAGCCGGTCTTTTTTTCTCAAGCACCAGTTCCGGTTTATTCATCCAGAAATAAATCTTCAAGCCATAGAATGCCAGAAAGTCAAAAAGGATATAGCTAATGCCTATGCCTGCCAGTGTTGCCAGATAGTCATTGCGGACGGTAGTACTAAATACAATGCCAAGCAAAATTGCTGGATAAGTTATTTCGTGGGGGATGAGCTTTTCTTTAAAGTCTGTAATGCAGATGGCGATAAGAGTGCAGCCGAAGAAAATCATGCCGGCACCGTAAATGGTGAAGCCGAAAACGTGCAGACAGACCACAAATAAGACAGCGGTCAAGAATTCAACAAGAGGGTAGTACCAGGCAATTGGCTTATTGCAGTGCTTGCATCTGCCATCCTGCATAAAAAAGGAAACGAGCGGAATCAGTTCGGCAGGACCAAGAGGTTTATGGCATTTAGGACAGTACGACGCGGGAAATAGAAGCGATTCTTCTTTTAAAGAACGCAAGGCCAATACGTTTATGAAGCTTCCCACCGCTAAGCCCGTGATACCGAATAAGATATCAAGTGTGAGGGTGGGTTGCTCAAGAATCTGCACTTATTGGAACTCCCGGTTCTCTGTAATTATTGCTGCCACAGTCAACAACAACACAATATAAGCCACCACATAGCAGAGTAAGTACCAGATCAATTGCATATTTAACTCTTGCCCATGGAGAAGATCACCGCGAAATCTAGTCAAACTGGCTAGATCGGGCAGCATCCAGTAGAGCATGTTAAAAAACTGCGTGACGGCTGGATTTTCACTGAGCCGGCCGATGTCACGCAAAGACTGCCCGAAGTGCCCGATTAACCATAAGCTGGAAGTGAAAAGCACACTCATAACGGGGGTCGTAAATGTCGAGAAGAAGGTTGCCATTGCTGTTACGAACAATAGTTCCAGATAGACAAGCAAAATTGAGCGACTGATAAGCCAGAGGAAACCTGCTGCTCGTTCCGTCAAAACGGTGGCATTGAAAAGAGCGAGGGCGCCAGCCAGAAAAGCACCCATTGCAAATACGACAAGCGCCAGGCAAAGTGAAGTACCAAGATATTTGCCAAGTATGAATTGCCAGCCGGTAACCGGTTTGCTGAAAATAATGTAGACAGTTTTTTTTTCCAGCTCCTTATAAACGAGGTTGGCACCGGAGAAAACCGCTACTATGCCCCCTATAAGGGCTGTGCCGGCGAGGCCAATATCACTCAAGGTGCGCATCGTCTGTCCAGCCGAAAGACTGCCCAACAATATTCCAAGGGCAGTAACGAGAACGGCGAAGACAACGAATGCATACAGCATGCGATCTCGAACTAGTTCGCGAAACGTATTAATCGAAAGAGATAAAACTACTGTCGGGCTGTCTAACAAAGCTTATCAACTCGCCGTTTTTGATAAATTTTCTGCGTCCGTCACGTGTGCCAGGAAAAAATCTTCGAGATCTCGATAATTACCATTCTTAGAGATCTTAATTATGGTGTCATCAACAAGCAAGCGGCCCCGGTGCACAATGCCTATGCGATCGCATAGCTCATTTACATCGGGCATGAGGTGGGAATTGAAAAATATTGTTTTGCCAGCCTTTTTCAATTCCTGAAGTATTCGTCTTACGTCACTGCGGCCGATCGGATCCAATCCGGACATGGGCTCATCCCAAAATAGAATTTCCGGGTCATTGATAAGAGACTGGGCGATACCGATACGTTGCAGCATGCCTTTCGAGAATGATCGCATCGGCTTTTTTGCTGCTTCGGCGAGACTGAGAAGATTGAGGAGCTCATTGACGCGTTTAGTGCGTTCAGAGTGTTTGATACCAAAAAGGCTGCCCACGAAATCCAAAAATTCATAAGCGGTGAGGTGGGAGTAAAAATATGGGTTTTCCGGCAAAAATCCGATGCGGGCTAAAGATTGGCGATCGCCAGCCGGACGTCCTAAGACGGTGACAGACCCGGAAGTTGGCCGCGAAAGACCAATCATTAGTTTGACAGCAGTTGTTTTGCCGGCACCATTCAGTCCAAGCAATCCGAAGGTTTCACCGGCATTTACCGTAAGCGAAAATTGATCGAGAATACGAACACGCTTGCGACGGAATGAGCTGACGACTTCTTTTGTCAGCCCTTCAACTTGAATAACGGCGGCCGACATTAGCCGCCCTTCTGTTTCTTGTTTTGCGTGATGATTTTGTAGAGTTCTGCTGTGGCAGCCCGCAATCGGCGTGATACTTGCATCTGCGAAATACCAAGGCGGCGTGCTACTTCAGTTTGACTCAAGTCTTCGTAAAAGGTTAGTTGGACAACTTCTCTCAAGCCGTCACGCAATTGCTTGATGGCTTCAGCGAGCATAAAGCGGTCTTCTTTTGCCAGTTGATTGCTCTGGTAGCGACCGTCCACAAGAGTATCAATCAAAGATTGCTCACTGCCTGCATCATTGGAGAGTGCCTGGTCGAGTGAAATGAGTGTGCGTCGGCGGTCTACTTCGTAGGCTTCGTTGACTCTGCTTACAGGAATTTGCAGCTCATGGGCAATTTCTGTGTCTGATGGCTCGCGGCCGAGCCGGGCCGTTAAGTTCTGCACAAGCCTGTTAATGCGGAAGGACAATTCCTGCAATTCGCGCGGCGCTCTGATCATTGCCGTCTTGTCGCGCAAGTAATGGCGGATTTCGCCCGTTATAAGGTGGGTTGCATAGGTTTGAAACTTAGCCCCAGCGTCCGGTTTGAATTGATCGACGGCTTTGATTAAGCCAATTGAGCCAACCTGAATGAGATCTTCAACTGGGTCAGTTGAGCGTCGAGCCAGACCATAAGCGATTCTTTTTACAAGGGGCAGCGAGGCCTGAATGATACCGTCCCGAACAGAAGGATCCCGCGACTCGGCGTAAACCGAGAGCCAGTGATGGATTTGATCCTGACCTTTGCCGATTTCGACCTTTGCGTCGTTAGGTTGACCCACGGGGGATTGGTTTGCCTGCAAGCTTCTTATCACCATTCACCGAACAGAACTCTGGCCCTGGTAACAATATTGTATGACCACTAAAGCAGATTATCAAAGAAAAAGCTTGAGAACTAGTTCTTGGAAATCGCTAATCAATACTACACCCTAATGTAATT
>CAJCIF010000363.1 GCA_903970355.1 Actinomycetota bacterium | reverse complement strand
TTTGTGAGGATCCGGTTGGCGACCGCATTCGGAGTCAGCCTGTGTCCGTGTCGAACGATTTTCAGTCCCGAAAAACACTCACTCTTCGCAGTACCTTGGAGATTCCTAATGAGCCCGGCCAAAACTGATGACCAAAAAAGTTCTATTGACGTCTGGCAATTAAGCGAAGAGAAATTTGAAGTTGAAGAAAACCTCCTCCGTGAAACTTTGTTCTCACTAGGAAACGGACATCTGGGATTACGTGGGGCTCACGAAGAGCGCTTCAGAGGCTTCTCAAACAACACTAACGACCACACTTTTATTAACGGATTCTACGAATCGTCCCTTATCCATTACACCGAAACTGCCTACGGCATGGCAAAAGAACACCAGTTCATGCTGAATGTTCCGAACGGTAAGTGCATTACGTTTGCGGCAGACAAAGAAAACTTTGATCTCTTCAAAGGAACAATCAATCACTACGATCGCAAATTCGATTTCCAAAAGGGATCGCTATTGAGAAAGGTAGATTGGACTTCAGAAGCGGGCAAGCAATTTGTCGTGAAGAGCAAAAGAGTGGTTTCGTTTACTCGACCGGACATGTTTGCTCTGGAATACGAAATTAAGTCTGTCAATTTCACTGGCATCATCACTTTGCGCTCCGCTTTAGACGGGCGCGTTGAAGATGAAGAAAGCGGTGAACCTCGATATGGTCCGGCCGTCGGAGCCGTTCAAGGGGTAAACCTGATTCTTTTGGAGAAAAAGCAAACCGAAGATTTCTCGGCTCTGCTGCATCAAACCAAACGAAGCAAACTTAGTCTTGCCAGTGCCCAAGAAAACAGCCTCTATCTCGGCAATGCAAAGCTTATCGAGAAGGACAGCGCTTCAAGCAGTGAGAGTGTCGAGCAGGTATTCAAAATTGAAGTGAAGGCAGGAGACACTATCCGCCTCACCAAGTTCGTCTGCTACATAACCTCTCGCGATTATCCCGAAGCAGAATTGTTAGACCGGGCTAAATCAACTCTAGCTGCAGCAAGAAAATCCGGCTTTGCGATTCTGTGTGAAGAGCAAGAAAGTTACTTGAACGAGTTCTGGAAGAGGGCAGACATCGAAATAGGCGGCAACGATCTGGTTCAACAAGGTTTGCGCTTCAATCAATTCCACCTCTTGCAGTCCGTTGGTCGTGACGGCCACACGAGTATCGCTGCCAAAGGTCTTACCGGAGAAGGTTACGGCGGGCACTACTTCTGGGATGCAGAAAGCTACGCATTGCCTTTCTTCCTCTATTCAAAACCAGAAATTGCCAGAAAGATGCTTGAGTACAGATACTCTTGCCTGGGCGAATCACGCAAACGAGCCCGTGAAATGTCGCATCCTAAAGGTGCTCTATTCGCCTGGCGAACAATTGGTGGCGAAGAGTGTTCGGCATATTATCCGGCAGGCACAGCGCAATATCACATCATTGCCGATATCACTTATGCCATCAAACACTACTTCGAAGCCACTGAAGATGAGGAATTCCTCGTTAAATACGGTGCTGAAATTGTGCTTGATACAGCTCGCATCTGGATGGACATCGGTCACTACGAACCGCGCAAGAACAATGCTTTTTGCATAGATATGGTGACAGGTCCGGATGAATACACAGTTCTTGTGGACAACAACTTTTACACCAATGCTATGGCACAGATGCATTTAAAATTTGCTGCTGAACTGGCAAAGAAACTGAAAGCCTCCAGTCCAACAGATTTTGAACGCATCAAAGACACCATCGAACTTACTGATGATGAACCGGAAAAGTGGTTAAAAGCAGCTGAAAAAATGTATTTGCCATTTGACGAGCAGCTAGCCATCCATCCTCAGGACGATACTTTCTTATCCAAAAAGAAATGGGATCTGAAGGCAACTCCACCTCAACTTTTCCCATTGCCTTTGCATCATCACTATCTCGTCATTTACAGATATCAAGTTTGCAAACAGGCTGATACCGTCCTTGCCACTTTTCTGCTTGGTGACAAATTCACGATGAAGGAAAAGAAACAAGACTACGACTACTACGAAACCATAACCACTCACGACTCTTCGCTGTCACATTGCACTTACAGCATTATGGCTTCTGAAGTCGGCTATTTGGATAAGGCATACCATTACTTCACCCAATCGGTGAGGATGGATCTCGACAATGTGCATGGCAGCTCTTCCTACGGAGTACATATTGCTGCAATGGGTGGCACATGGATGGCGGTGATCAACGGATTTGCAGGAATGAGAGCCTATGGAGGCAAGCTGCAATTTGCTCCTTATATGCCAACGGCATGGGACTCCTACAAGTTCAAACTATCTTTTAAAGGACAACTGTTGGAGATAGCGGTCGGCAAAGAAGAAGTGAAATACACTTTGATTGAAGGTGATGCACTCACATTCAACCATCACAAAATTGAAGTAAAACTCAAAGGCGCAAATGCCAGCCAGACATTTCCCACCAAAGCGCAAGAACTAGCTTCCACAGCTTCAACCAAAAGAAAAGACGATGCCTAAAACAGTAATATTCGATCTGGACGGCGTTATAACTGATACTGCCCGCTTTCATTTCCTGGCGTGGAAACGTCTAGCCAACAAAATTGGTTTAGACATCGACGATGCTTTCAACGAAAAATTGAAGGGTGTCGATCGCATGAACTCTCTTGAGCTCATTCTTGCTCAGGGCACAAAAAAATACAGCGAGCAAGAAAAACTGGCTATGGCTGATGAGAAGAACGAAGACTACAAAGTACTGATCGAAGAAATGACCGCAAAGGACCTTTTGCCTGGTGCCCATTCGACGCTGACAAGTCTTCGGAAAATGGGAATCAAGCTCGCACTTGCTTCAGCCAGCAAGAATGCCGCCACCATTTTGAATAAACTCGGAATTTCGGATCTCTTCGACTATGTTGTTGACTCCAACCAGGTCAAACATGGAAAGCCGGCCCCGGATATTTTTCTCCTTGCCGCTAAGCAGTTGGGATCATCACCGTCTGAATGCATAGGCGTCGAAGATGCAGTTGTTGGTGTACAGGCGATCAAATCCGCTGGTATGTATGCCGTAGGTGTTGGCGACCCTAAAGTGCTAACACAGGCAGATATGGTAATTCCGGACTTAACCGGCTTTCCGGTTGGCGAGGCCTTCAGCGCCACTTTCAATAAAGTACTCGCATAAGGCAACCCTGGAGCGATCCAGATCTTTCAGCCACCTTCTTCTTTATAAACCTATAAGATTCAGCGCTCAAATTTTGACGTCTCATTAACGCGTCGAAGAGCATGATGCTAATGGAAGTCGGGGAGGAGAAAAAGATGAAATCCTTGAGCAACATCAAAAACGCCAGTGCAGTGCTTGCACTCGGCATCGGTTTACTGTGGGGCATTCCTTGTTATGCAAGTTTCGATTGGAACAATTGGGAACCGCCGGTAGGCGCAGTGCACAAAGCAGAAGACAGTCTGTCAGTGCAACTTAACGACGCCTACGAACGAGGCTACATTGGCACCAACGAATTGGCACAGTTCAGACGAGATTTAGATGGTATCACCACAAAAGAAGATCAATTACGCGCAGATCACTATGGATTGAGTCCAAAAGACGAACGAGTAATAGTGGCTAAATTGGAGCAATTCCAAAAGAACCTTGATCGCGCCACAGCCGACAAGACTGATGCCATAGCAAACGTTCACATAGTGAGCTACACGCACTAGCCTTGCAGGGGAATGTAAGGGCGGCTCCAGACCGCCCTTACAAAACCAAACCAAAGTACGAAGGGGAAATGTAAGGGCAGCAGTGTAGGGGCGACTTTAGCCGCCCGCTATACAGGTAGTGGCGAAGCCACCTACCGCTGCCCTCTACATTAATACCTTGGCGGTTTTTATTCGAGAAATTTCGAATCGACAAAGAAGGGAGGTGTGGCTGGACGAAATATAAGTAAGGTCAAGCTTTATAGAGGGCGAAATACCAGCCGCCCTCTATAACAAATAAAAGGGCGGCATTGCGCCGCCCTTTTATTTACTTTGTCTGTTGTTCTCAGTTTTTATAGAACCAGGAAAACAATTTCTTCAGCCAGTGCTTGTTCAGATACTCGTTTTCAGCCTTGATCTTAGCGTTTTCCTGTTCGAGTTCAATTATCTTACCCTGATAGTACGGGATGACCGACAACTGATCAGTTTGCTTTTGCAGCGTGAGTTCTTGATTCTTGCTCGTCTTTTCCAGATCGAGAACTCGCTTTTGGTAATAAGGCAACACAGCTATTTGTTCGGCTTGCATGCGCATAACCAGTTCGAGGCTCTTTAAGCGCTCTTGCGCATAGGCTAAGCGGTCCGATGTAACCTGCATGAGATTATAGACTTCGACAATTCGATCGAGCAGATGCAAAATGTAGCCTGTTTCGGAATGCTCCGACTGTCCGCTTTGTTGTTTTTCACTCGGCTCTAGAAAATCTTCCAGGCCCTCAAGGCTTACGTTGTCTTCGGGCGGGGTGAAATCAAATTGCGGCTGTGCAGTCATCGGCTGATCTTTCTAGCTAGGCTACCGGTTCCCGGCAAGCAGGTTAGTTGTCAGCGCCATTATGCGTGGTATCAGATTTATTGGCAACTCTTGCCATCCTAAATTACTAGGGTTTCGGCTCATTTTTTTTCTTCTTGTAGGTGAGTGTCACCACCATTAGTGTTGCTGCCAAAATCACCAACAGCGAAATACAGATAACCATGAGAGTGAAGCCACCAGGATCAGTCGTTTGCGTGGCTAAAATATTGGAGACAGAGTCAGGCATAAGAAACCTTTAAAATCGGGATTCAGCACTTTCCAGCAGAAAATGATAGCGCGTGCAATTAGGTTTGTCTTTCACCTGCCATAATTGAGCGCGTTAGGCTGTCTTGAGGCACCGATTATGCTCTTCACCCGGCAAACGCCCCTGGTCGAAATATTCGGCCGCCAAATTCCTCAGCCCAAGATTTTTATTGATTTCCTGGCGTTTGAGAAACACATTAAGCAATACCGCGAACGTAGGGGTGCAACAGTACCAAAAGCCTGGTACGACCATGCTACCTATTACATAATCGATCTGCCACCAGAAAAGGTATTTGGCCCTGGAGATGAAGTGAAGATTCCAGCCATAACCAAGATGCCCGACTACGAATTTGAACTGGGATGCCTGGTCACCAAAGAAGCACTCCTGACCTCATTTGAAGAAGCGCTGGCATTCGTCAAAAACCATTGCCTGATTACGATCGTCAACGATTGGTCTTGCCGAGACATTCAGAAAGTAGATATGGAGGGACTCGGACCGACGAACAGTAAGTTGATTGTCGGCAAGAGTATCGGACCGAAATTTGTCCCGGCGCACGAATTAGCCATGGACGAAAATGGTGTATTTGATCTGCCTATGCGTCTCACGGTGAATGGAGAAACACGCTGTGATACCAATTTCAATACGCTCTATCACGTTCACCCTGACACAGGCAAACGGCAAGCCTGGAGCTTTGCCAAATTGCTGGTATTTCTTGGGCAATTCAATATTAGCGTTCATCCCGGCTATCTCATTGGCTCAGGCACCGTCGGTGACGGCTCGATCGGTGAGCTCTCCGCCAGATTTGATCAGGCAACCGGAGAAATGTTGGAACCAGCCCGATATCCGTGGCTTAAAGATGGTGATACGGTAGAGCTCGAAGTAACCGGTATTGGCAAATTGCACAATCCAGTCAAAATATGACATGGGTCAAAATATGATATTTGGGGACGCCATTGAATATGGTGCGTCCCTAAAAAAAATTGCCCTCGGAGGGATTCGAACCCTCAATCCCTTACGGGCATCGCATTTTAAGTGCGACT
>CAJCIF010000362.1 GCA_903970355.1 Actinomycetota bacterium | reverse complement strand
CCGCGCGATTTGGACATCTTCTCGATTCGACCAGATTGGGGCGAGAACTTAGTCACCATGCCTTGCGACAAAAGATTCGTGAAAGGCTCATCGCAATTCAACAAGCCCATATCGCGCAGTGCCTTTACGAAAAAGCGTGAGTAGAGTAAGTGCAGAATGGCATGTTCGATGCCGCCCACGTATTGATCGACGGCCATCCAGTAATTAACTTTGTCTTTTGCAAATGCTTCTTTAGGGTTGGTGGCATCCGCATAACGCATGTAATACCAGCTTGAGCAAATGAAAGTATCCATCGTGTCGGTTTCACGTTTGCCTGGGCCGCCGCATTTTGGACACTTGATGTCCAGAAAGCTTTTCATGCGGGTTAAAGGCGATCCGCCTTCACCGGTAATTTCGACTCCCTCAATAGGCAGTATCACAGGCAGTGCTGATTCCTCGACTGGAACTATGCCGCAATCCTGACAGTGCACTAACGGAATTGGGCAACCCCAATAGCGTTGTCTGCTTATTAGCCAATCTCGCAAGCGAAACTGAATGCGACCTTTACCGCTCTGGTTTTGTTCGGCCCATTCCACCATTTTTGACTTCGCTTCTTCATTCGTAATGCCGTTGAATTTGCCGGAATTCACGACAATTCCTTCTTCCAGAAAAGCTTCCTTGAGTGCTCCGGTGGGAGTACCGGTTTTTGAAATTACTTCTGTAATCGGCAAATTGAATAATGTAGCGAAGACAAAATCACGTTCGTCGTGAGCGGGTACGCCCATGACTGCGCCTGTCCCATAGTTCATAAGGACATAATCCGAGATCCAGATCGGTACGACCTCGCCGTTGAACGGATTGATAACTTGTGTACCGAGAGGCACGCCTGTCTTAGTTTTATCCGTCGTCATGCGATCCAGTTCGGATTTGCGACCGGATGCTTTGACATAAGCTTCTACCGCGGCTTTGTTTTCGGGAGTGGTTAATTCGTTTACCAGTGGATGCTCTGGTGCCAATACCAAATAGGTAACACCAAATACGGTATCGGCACGCGTGGTGAACACACTAATTTTGATATTGGGTTTGCTTTCGACAGTGAAATAAAGTTCGGCACCAACGGATTTGCCGATCCAATTTTTTTGCATGAGCTTGACCCTTTCAGGCCAGCCAGTCAGCTTGTCCAAATCGGCAAGCAATTGCTCGGAATAATCTGTGATTTTCAAAAACCACTGGCTCATCAGCTTCTGAACAACATGAGTTTCAGTGTGTCGCCAGCAACAGCCTTCTATTACTTGCTCGTTGGCCAATACCGTCTGGCATTCAGGGCACCAGTTAACAGGAGCTTCTTTTCTTACAGCTAGTTGCTTTTTGTAGAACTGCAGGAACAGCCACTGTGTCCAGTGGTAATAGTCCGGATCGCAGGTTGTAACTTCGCGCTCCCAGTCATAGCTCGTACCCAGCTTCTTGAGCTGTTCGTCGCGCATAAACTTGATATTTGACTTAGTCCATTTTTCAGGATGCATCTTGCGACTCATAGCCGCATTTTCGGCAGGCAAACCAAATGCATCCCAACCCATTGGATTGAGAACATTGAAACCTTTCATACGGCGCTGTCTGCTGATTACATCTGAGATTGTGTAAACGCGCATGTGCCCCATGTGGAGATCACCCGATGGATAGGGAAACATCACCAACGAATAGTATTTGGGGCGCGGGTCATTATCCTTGGCTTTGTAAATGCCAAGGTCTTCCCAACGTTTTTGCCATTTCTCTTCAAGTTCGTGCGGAACATATGCCGCTTCACTAGTGTGCACTGTGAACCTCTTTAAAATATCTGCTATCGAATCTTAGCTTACGCGCCTGCCTACATACAAGCGGATGCAAAGTCCGTGCTAAGATTCGTAGCTGGCGCCGAAAGACTTATATGAAGAGTCTCTTGTATTGCCGTTTTGTCGTCGGGAACCAACTGTATGCCTAGCAAAGCCACTGAAAACAGCATGGAAAGTGCAAACAAAGTTATTGATCGCGATCTGATCGAGCAGGCCAAAGAGCTCGTCAGAGGCTCGGAAGTATTGCCGGATGGCGCTGAAGGGCTCGCCCGCAAAATGCAAGATGCCAGAGACTCTGGACGATTGCTTCGGGCCAAACTGGGAATCGATCCCACAGCCACAGATTTGCACCTTGGGCACGCTGTTCTGTTTCGAAAACTTAAGCGCTTTCAAGAATTTGGTCATCAAGTTGTTTTGATCATTGGTGGTTTTACAGCTCAAATCGGAGACCCTTCAGGCAGAAGCGCAACTAGGCCGCCGCTCACCGAAAGTGATGTGGCTGCAAATGCCCAAACCTATTTGGACCAGATCGGTCTCATATTGGATCTCAAAAAAGTGGAAGTTCGCAACAACGTGGAGTGGCTGAAACCACTAGGTTTGCACGACTTATTGAGATTGGCGAGTTATGTAACTATCAACCGCCTCATTACCAAAGAAGCTTTTGGAGAACGCCTTGATAAGCAGCTTCCTGTCTTTTTTCATGAACTCTTCTATCCACTTTTGCAAGGCTACGATTCAGTGGCCATCAAAGCCGATATCGAATTAGGTGGCACTGACCAGCGCTTCAATATTCTGCAAGGTCGTGAATTGCAGCCCTATTATGGACAAGAAGCGCAAATGGCCATGTTGCTTCCATTGTTGGAAGGAACAGACGGCATTAAGAAGATGTCCAAATCTTTCAACAACTATATTGGCCTGCGGGAACCAGCTTCCGATATGTTCGGTAAGTGCATGCGCATTCCGGATGAACTGATCGTTAAGTACTTTGAGTACGCAACAGATCTGGTTGGTGCTGAGATAGATGCCATAAAGGACAGCATTGCTGGTGGTGGCAATCCAAAGGATGCCAAATTGCGATTGGCCTCAGAAGTGCTCAAGCAATACTGGGGTGACGACGCCGCTAAGCACGAACTTGAACAGTGGGATAAGGTACACAGCCAAAAGCAATTGCCCACCAAAGAAGAAATGCAATCATTTGCGGTTCAACCCGGCACTCCGTTATTTCGGATTCTGGCAGAATCTGGGTTAGCTGCCAGTTCCAGTGAGGCGAAGCGTCTTGTCAAAGAAAATGCTGTGAGATTCGAAGGCGAAGTTATTTCAGATCCTAACCATGTTCCTTATGAAGGAGCATCTGATGGCGCTACTGACCTTGGCATTTTGCAGGTGAGTCGTCGCAAGTTTGTATTCTTGGTTAAAGCTTAGGGCGAGACAGCCAGTTGGCAGCATGTCTGAAGAACAAGAAGTAATCGATTTGCCTGCTGGTAAAACGGCGCGCCAAAAGATCAACACGGTAATCTTTTTCGCTGTTCTCATTGCGGTTGTAGGAGGATGTTTTGCTCTCGCTATCAAGTCTGATTATGAATTTTACGAACACAGCAAATACTACGCGCTTGCATCACGAAAATGGCCAACCACCATTGGCACTATCGCTGACTCAAATGTTGGTTTTGAATTCGGCTGGGGTAGATCTTCGCTTTCCCACTATGTGCCGCATGTGAAATATCAATACTCGGTCCACGGAAAGACATATACAGGGGACCAAATATCGTTTCCTAATCCGAAGTTTCTCAATAATGTCGATGCTGACCGAGTGAGAGATCAGTATCAAAAAAGCTCTGAAGTCGAAGTATTTTACGATCCCAAGGATCCTTCGAAATCTTGTTTAATAAACGGCTTGACAGAGCACCTCACCAATCGCATTCCATGGCGCATCGATGACCACTCCCACGATCCGAAATAAGATGGTTTATGACAAAACGAACTTCAAACTGCCGTTGCTCGGTTCTAATTTAAGCTGCCGGAAATCCTTGATACAGTAATGTGCATTTGAAAGTTCTGGTTCACTATATGTGGTGCTCAAAGCCAGCACTTTCATGCCCGCTGCTAAGCCGGCATTTATACCTGCTGGTGCATCTTCCACAACGATGCATTTTTCTGGACTGACACCCAGCATTTCAGCTGCTCTTAAATAGCACTCCGGATGCGGTTTGCCCTCCCGGACATCTTCTGCTGTTACAAAAACTTCCGGCTTGTTTATGCCAACATGGCGCAGCCGGTGACTTGCCAATCGCAGAGCACCGGAAGTAACTACCGCCCAGCGCTCTTTTGGTAAGAGATCGAGTAATTCCAGAGCACCTTCAACCGGTATTAACCCTTCTGTGCAAGTAACTTCGGCTTCTTCCAGTTCCA
>CAJCIF010000361.1 GCA_903970355.1 Actinomycetota bacterium | reverse complement strand
AAGCCGCTCCGCAACCAGCGCCACAAGCACCACAACCGGCTCCTAAAGCGCCGGATCCCTGGCAAAATTCCAGTTCGGCTGCTCCTACTCCAGGAGTGCAACCGTGGCCGCAAGCTGCTGCACCAGCACCGGCACCAGCTCCCACTCCTGCTCCAGCACCCTGGGCTAATGTGCCAACAACTCCGCCTGCTCCTGCTCAACCTGCTCCTGCTCAACCTGCCTGGCCGCAAAGCGCGCCGCAACCTGCTTCTGCACCGTGGCAACAAGCACCGGCAGTTCCTGCTCAAGCACCGGCAATACCGACACCTTCTACCTATGCGGCTCCGAGCAATGAAGCCAATCAACCCAATCGCTTATTCTCTATAGATGACAGCGTAATGGATCGCATCTTTGCCGATAACCTCGGCATCAAGGATGAGACCCCCGTTAGTGCTGCTCCACCTTCTTTCCCACCGGCAGGCGCTCAACCTCAAGCACCCGCTCCTGCTCCAGTACCGGTTCCTGTTCCTCCGAAGGCCAGTCTGGTTGAAGCTGTAAAACAGATTACTGAAATTGCTGTCTCTTCGCCTTTGCCACCTCCGAAGATTGAGGGCCTGGGCAGATTAGATGCTCGTCCAGACACTACGACCGAAAGTGGTTCCGGACGCATCTCTTCAATTGGCAAATTCTTGTTGGACGGCAAAGATCTTGAGAAGATCGGCAAAATTACGTCGTCTGATTTATCCGACACAACCATGCGCATCCTAACAATGGAAGCGGCATCTGAACTTCAATCTCTGTTGCAACACATTGGTTCTCAGCATGGAGTCTTGGGTTCAGTCATTGTCGGACACGATGGTCTCTTAATTGCCAACACCATGCCTCCCGAAATTGAAGGTGAGTCACTTGGTATTTGGGCACTGGCTGTTTACATGAATACGCAAAACGCAGCGCGTAGTTTGGGCAATGATCGTGTCTATCAAATCGTTTCCAAAACACCGCGCGGCTACCTGATTATCGCTGACTTCGGTAGCGGACTGCTCGTTACTGTTACCGATGCGACCGATTCGGCAAGCTTAGTTTCCTTGATGCGCAACATCACTCAGCTCGTCGCCGCCTAAGTCTCAAGACTTATTGCACACGCAAATTTCAAAAGGTCATGGTTCGCCATGCCCGAACAATAAAATTATTGACACCAACGGCTCTGATTGGTATAAAAGGACGTCGGTTCTATATATGTATGGGCGAAGAGCAATTGTGCATCTTGTCGCCTCGGTTTGCGTTGCTTCGGTGTTGGCTTTTTGTTCGGGGAATCTCAGATGCACGCATTTTTCACAGCGCTCTTTTATGTCTTCATTGCTGAAATCGGTGATAAGACGCAGTTACTAACGATTGCCTTCACATCGAAGCACAAGCCCTTAATCGTGCTTAGTGCCGTTGCAGTGGCTTCGCTTCTGGTTAACTTGATTGCTGTGGCTCTCGGCGCTCTTACCGGAAAGTTTTTGCCTATGTTCTGGATCAATCTTCTTGCCGGCATCGCCTTTGTGTCTTTTGGTTTACTTGAATTGCGCAAAGATGATGGGGAAGAAGAGAAGGAACGAACAAGCAGATGGGGACCATTTTTCACAATCGTCCTTTCCTTCTTTATTGCTGAAATTGGCGATAAGACAATGCTTGCTACATTTGCAATTGCCACGCGTGAACAATGTTTCTGGCAAGTTTGGCTGGGCAGCACGCTTGGACTGCTTGCTTCCAATGTTTTAGCGATTGTAGCCGGACATTTTCTAAGAACAGTTATGCCTGCGCAGAAATTGAAGGTAGCAGTTGCATCAATCTATTTGTTGTCCGGTTGCCTGATTCTTTCACAACTGATTGCGCACGGCGTTGGCTAGTTTAGAGCATAAACCTGATGGTTGCTCGCTGCTATTCCGTATGTGCCATTGCCGGCTTCAACGGGAAGCGCTGTCAGTGCAACGTTTCCGTTTGAATTCTTGGTTCTAAAGTTTCTGCGATAACGATTTGGTGTCATACCGACGCTGCGGCAAAAAACTTTGGTGAAGTGGCTTTGGTCCTCAAATACGAGCTCTTTAGCGATGGCCGATAACGGCATTTCTGTGCGCTCTAACAACCATTTTGCGCGTTCGATCCGCTGATTAAGCCAATAACGGAATGGTGTTAATCCATAATGACGTTTAAAGAGTCGCACCATATGTGCTGGTGAAAAACCAACCACATTGGCAAGCGTTTTCGAGGATATTTTTTGGCTCGGATTTGCAACTATGTAATCCGCTATTAATGAGACATCATGAGGTTTTAGCAATGAAGTATCCTCGCTATCGGGTGTGGCAATTTGTACATTCAGGTGAGACATGATTGCCTGCATGATTTTGATGAGGCTTTCCGGTTCATCTGAATTCGATTTTTTGGCAATCTCAAAAAGAGCAAGAACTAAGTGGTAGAGTCCATGATTTCGAAATTGCTTAAGGTAGTCTCCATTCGCTTCGAAGGAAGACAGTTCTAGATCTAAAGTTTGATGGCGAGGCAATTGAATGACAAAAAGATCGCCCCTGCCTTTTGTGCTGAACCGATATGGTCCTGTTTTGCTTAGAACCAACAACGCATCACCGCTCGATAGACAAAGGTCTTTGTGTTCGCCTTTGCTTTCCCAATTAAAGTTAACGGGCTGACCGATGTTCAATACCAGCAAGTCTTCTTGAACATTGTCGAATACGAAATCTAACGATTCCACTTTATGCGCTTCCATTAGTATGTGGAAGTTCGAAAGCGCTCCCGATTGAAAGTAAGGTTCATTTTCAATAAGAGGTACATTCGTAGATTCGCGTTCTACGGTGATGCGTTTCGTAGCCAATTCATTTGTTGGTTCATACATGAGTTATAGTCCCCTTGTTCTTCAAGGGGGTAAACGTCGTCAAAAGGCCATTTATTCCCAAGACCAAAAAAATATTTTTTGATTTTGCACTGCTCTTGGTGGCAAAATGCACTGCTGAGCCTAATTCTCGTCTAACAGTCTTGTCTTATCAGGTCGGCTAAAATTGTTTTTTAGAGTTCGGGAATAAACTACCCGCCTCTCACGTATGGCCCATTGGACGGTGGATGTGCGAAAAGCTTTCGAAGAAACTGCCTATAAACACCTGAAACGCCTCTATCGTCTAGCCTATGCGAGGCTTGGCAATGTAGAGGATGCGGAAGACGTGGTTCAAGAGACCTATTTAAAGGCTTTTAAGCATGCTGACAACTTCAAGGAGGGTTCCAATATTGAGCCCTGGCTGGTAACCATCCTTTTAAATACTGTTCGAGACCATGTCAGACGGGTTTCGCGCAACCCGAGTCCCGTTCCTCTTGACGGTCTTGAAGATACAGATTTTATTGCTGAACTAGCCGACGGCAAAGATACACCAGAAGAAGAGCTGGTAAAAAGTGAGGTAGGTGTGGATTTGGATACAGCGCTCAAGGAAACTCCGGAATGGATGTTAACGCCATTCTTGCTTCGTGAGTTTCAAGACATGAGCTATAAAGATATTGCGCAGTCACTAAATTTGCCGATTGGTACTGTTATGTCGCGACTTTCACGAGCAAGATCATTCTTAAGTAAACGGCTTGCACTTTCAAGCCTTGCTGAAAAATACGTTTCCCCTGCTCGGGTAAAGCAAAAAATGGTTGGTGAACAAGGAGGGGCATCATGAATTGCGAAGAAGTTTGCTCACTCTTGAATCCTCTATTTGATGATGAGTTGGCCAATGAAAAAGCGAGCGAACTTGTCCATCACTTAGACAAATGCCCGCGCTGCCAAAACAGTTGGAATAAGCTCACTGCCCTGCACGAGCAAGCTGTTTCTATGCGCGACAAAATTGAAGTTCCGGATGGGCTGGAAGCGCGCCTCCGCAGTCGTGTCAAGGCAGAAACCGTTGCAGTCCTGCCAAATCGCAGACGATTATTACTGAGCGCAGCCGCTCTGGTAGTCGTTCTTATCATTGCGGCCACAATGTTTGTAACCAGGCAAAATGCTGCTATAGCATCGCCGATCAGCGCTGAAGAAATAGTTGGTCACGCAGTTGATCATACTGTCAGTGCAGATGCTAAGCCCGAAAGAGTCGATGTGAAAGCCGGAGCCAGAGAAGTTGGCTGCTCACCGCTTACCGGTCATTGCCCAACCTGGAACCTCGTAAAATTGGATGAATGCTGTGTTGGCTGCGGCGGACATAAAGTCTGGCACCTCACCTATTGCCGCAACGAAAATGGCCAGAACGAACAAGTGGCTTGCTACCAGATGCCGAAAGGT
Organism: Actinomycetota bacterium; assembly: GCA_903970355.1. Lineage (GTDB taxonomy): Bacteria > Cyanobacteriota > Vampirovibrionia > Obscuribacterales > Obscuribacteraceae > CAJCIF01. The sequence continues at coordinate 2,556 of CAJCIF010000361.1, read as the reverse complement.
TCCTTCAACCGCAAGTCGATGGCAGAGCATCCGTCACCGACAGGTAAACCGGAAGAAGCCCTCGTCAACAAAATGTCTGTCTTGCTCGTCGACGCTAATAATATAGATATAGTCCTGGTGTCATCACAACCCGAAACTACTCTTTATACTATCGCCGACTCTATTGTTGAATAAGAGCAATTATCACTAGCCAGGCGGCTGTGGTTGGGAAGGCAGATCGAACTGGGTTGTTCTAGTATAAACAGCTTCGGCATTAACGATGCGGGCCACAATGTTATCGACATCGGCCGGATCCAGTTTCCGCCTGCAGAAGGCGAGATATGCTTCCATCCAGCGTCGCAGTTCTAGTATTACAGACGATACCGGAATACCGGCCCGTTTCACTTCGCTTAAGTTCAAGCTGACCCGACCTTCCTGGTCTATATCGAAGCGTGCCGCTGATGCAGATTGCCCGTGCACATGATGAAGACTGGATTCCAGCATTGCTCTGTTTTCCGCTCGGCCAAGCGGTTTTTGCAGTTCTGCTGCAATGCGCTGGAATATAGAAAGCGGACGGAATAGACTGGCTTGTTGGATGTTGAGCAATTTGTGTTCAAGCAACAACTGCACGGCTTTCAGAATCATGTGGGTCGGCCATTTGTCGAAAGTTTTGATCACTTCATCAATTGTGGACAATCCATCTATCATTGTTGCCAGCTCGGCCATCTGAGCCTTGTCTGCTTCTTTCACGACGCTTTCATCAAGGAACTTAAGCGGCCTTGAGGCGAGTTTTGTCCAGAGCGTTTCAAAATTCCAGACACGTTCGAGAATGGAATTTCGCCCGTTGGGCAGATTCGAAAGAATTTTCGAGACGAGATCCTGATAGAGAGCTGAATCAAGAAGCACTTTGTCGAGGGGCTGCTTGAGCACGCAATGCTCGTCGAGCTCTTGCGAGGTCATCTTGTCGCGAAATACGAAGACACCCTCAGTCCAAGAAACCAAAAACTCAGTAAGAGCATCCTGGCCTCTCAATTTGTTTATGCGTGCATGTGTTGGTTTGCCTGCCGCAAATGCAATCACAAAGCCTTTATCGTGATTTTCAACTGTCAGTAATCCAGTTTTCTTGGCGGTGGCAAGGGATTGCAATAGCCCCGCTGTATCAATTGCGCCCAGAGTTCCAATCATGGAATCGCGCATGGTTTCTATGTTTACGCCGCGCGAGGAACCGGGGCCTTCTTCACCTTTCTTGTGGTAGCCACCGTAGAGATATTGATCGTCAAGTAGAACTTCAAGCTCGCGCGTATTGATGTAACCGGCTCGCACTGCCAGAAGTCCCAGGAAAGTTTTTTGCTGTTTGCCCCAGCCTTCTTCTTCTTGCCGTTCCAATAACTCTTGCAATTGTTGTTCGGTAAGAATGCTGGCTGCCACCATGTACCGGCCCAATCGAAACGGTTTGCGATTGTGGTAGCAGTTTGCCAGGAATTGAATCCGTCCAAAAATGGGGAAAATGAGGCTTTGCGATTCAAGTTCTTGCAAGACGCGCATGGCTTCATCCGGTGGCAAATGATGTTTGTTTTCCAGAGTGCGGGCAATGGATTCCACCGTTGAGTAATCGTCAATGGTAGCCAGAACCCAGCTTTGCGGTGCAGGCAAAGTAAACTGCGCCTTCACCCGTTTGCCCTTGTCGGTTAAAACCGGTGTAGACGTATACAAGATATGATTGGCAAGCGTGCTGCCGCCGCCTCGCAATTTGCGACGATCGATACCAGCGACGGTGGCGCAAACATAATCGGCGAGCATCGGATAGCGGGCAAATATTCCAAAAGGGCTGTCGTAGGTGTTAAGGGTAAGTCCGCCGCCGGGATCATCTTTGGTAAGGGTAAGGGCGCCGTCTGCTTTTACGAACAAAAGTACGCCTTGTTGCCTCAAGAGCCTCTTGGCAAAATTGCTGAATTTGATGATATTTTCCAGGGGCAACGAAAAGCCCGTCTGCATCAAATCGATGATCAAACCATCAAAGGTGCGGCCTGCTTCAGCCAGGCGCTCCAACTCTGCAAAGAGCGTTTCACGGTAGGAGTAAGTCAAAAATGACGGATTGGGCGAAAAAGAATTCTTGTCTTCTGCTGCATTTTCGGCGGCAGAGACTGTGTTAACCGTCGGTAAATCGAACTGAGACGACGACAATTAGGGGAGCCTTTTCTAGCTAAGTCCTCAGCTTCAATATGCCCATTCTTCGAACTAATTTCCTGGAGCTGGATGTGGAATCGTACCAGGTCGTCAGTCCTGGTTCAAAGAGGCGCTAATGAGAAGATTCCGATGTGGCTGGCGTTTCGGCTGGTGTTGTTGTAGTAGCTGGCTGGGTACTGAGGAGCTTTCTGGCTAGAGGGTCAGGCGGGGCAATGAATAAGGCTTTCACAGCCCACTGCTGTTTGACTTTGCCGACATCCATAACGAGGTCGTTCTTGGCGAAGGTGACAATGCGAAATCTCGAATTGCCGTTAGGCGGAAGTGCCATGGGCATGAGGCGGAAGGGCATTCCACCCGGTCTGTTGTAAAGGTCCAAGTAGCCTGGAATGC
>CAJCIF010000360.1 GCA_903970355.1 Actinomycetota bacterium | reverse complement strand
AAATACTTTCGTTTTCTCTTCTTCCGAAAATGCTGCAGAACAAAAGCACACTCCGACAAAAATAGCCATTTGCATGGCGACGAGAAAAACGGTTCGCACGCGAAGCTCCTTACCCAAAAATCATATGGTTCTGTATGGTTGCTGATGCGTTCGTTAGTTTCAATACTTGACAAGATTTTCAGAAGAGGGAGGGTACAAAACGCAAAGGGCATGGCTTTACGCCACACCCTCAGGTTGTTCCTGCCTTCGAACGATCTATTTGTTTTGCTTCACTGGTGTTTCAGCTGAGCGGTGTACATCCTTAGCACCATTTTCTTTGAAAATGCGTTCGGCAGTCTTGATTTGCTCTTCACTTTCAGTGTGAACGGAAATCAAAACATTGCCTTCGTGCAATTTGGATTCATATTGCTTGGCTTCGTATTCAGGAATACCCAAACCGATTAGTCCACCGGTGACACCACCAGTAGCAGCACCCACTGCGGCACCACTAAGAGCAGCCATGATTGGTCCGGCAGCAACGAGGGGGCCAACGCCAGGTATTGCTAGCGCTCCGATACCTGCTAACCAACCCAAGGCACCTCCGAATAAAGCACCGGCACCTGCGCCGGTCGAAGTACCTTCCGGAGCCTTACTGTGCTTTTCGTGGCCCATATCACGTACACCAGATTCATCCGGCATAAGGATTGAAATATCGCTATTGAGGAAACCTGCGGTTCGCAGAGCTTCAACAATTCTGGCGGCTTGTGATTCCAACGGTACGATGCAAATTACTGCTTGTTTCATTTCTTTCTCCAATATTGAATTAATTGATTATTGATTGTTCTGACCCTTTACTTCCAACTGATTGGTGTAACTTCTGGCTCCGCAACATTGCTTTGCCATGTCACCTATCAGATCCTTTTCTCGTTGGCTGTCCACCGGGCCTCGCAACATCAGGACACCATTCTCGGTTATGAGTTTTACATTCTGTGCATTGGTAGAAAGACCTTTCTTGGCCATTATCTCTTTGCGCAGATGGCGAGCAATTTCTCTATCCGATTTGGAGTTAGATTGATCTTCTGCTGTGGCTTTACCGAGCTTATTGTCTCTTTGATTTTTGCTCGAATTATCCGGAGCGTTCTGTTGCGATTTTTCAAACTTCGCCTCATCCTTATCGGACTGCGCGAAAGCGACAGAACTCGACAACAAGGCCGTCAAGCCAAGTGCTATAGCTACTTTCATTTTGGTTCTCCAGGAGTTTAAGCTTTGAAGGTGTGCAAGAAATTATCGATTTGCTTTTCAGCTTCTTCTTTCGTTTGACCGTAGTGCTTTTGTAATTTTCCAGCTAATTCTTCGCGCTTTCCATTTACGAATGCGAGATCATCATCAGTCAATTTTGCCCATTGACTTTTCAATTTGCCGGTCATTTGTTTCCAATCACCTTTTACTTCATCCCAGTTCATTTTGACTCTCCTTTGGAGTGTGAATCCGTTTCGAATAATTACGACCGAATAGGCAAGTCTAAGTTCCTTCGAAAGGAAATATTCCAACGATCTCTGCTGTGTTTTTGCTGAGAACGAGCGCTTCTACTTAACATTTTTAATTTTGAAACAAGCATCTTTTTTATTCGTCTTCGCGTCGCATTTTAAGAGCGTGAAAACTGAAAAACGCACAGCCTTATTAATATGTCGGAACCCTTTTATTCTGTTCCCGTCCATTTTCGAAGTCATTGGATAACTGAGGTACTCGTATGCCCAGAGGCAGCAAAGATAAATATACAGACAAACAAAAACGCAAAGCTGAGCACATTGAAGAAAGTTACGAAGAGAAGGGTGTGAGCGAAGGCGAAGCTGAGCGAAGAGCTTGGGCAACTGTAAACAAGCAAAGTGGTGGCGGCGAAAAGAAAGGTGGTTCAGGCAGGAAGAAATCGGCGAGCAGTAAAGAAGCCGCTCGCAAATCGTCCGCAAAAACAGCTGCTAAAACTCGTGCCAAAAGCAGATAAAGGTGGTGTATGGTAGCAGGACTAAATCCAGGCCATTTGCAGCGATATAAAGATATCGGATTGCTGCTTCTTAAATTCGGTCAAACAGATCTAATTGAAAGAACAGGACTTTACGACTTTCTTGCGGATTCGGTAAAGCCATCAAAACCAGGAAGATCGCAAGACGCAAATGATCTAGTTGGTGAACTCGAGCGATTGGGTCCAGCATTTGTAGAACTGGGACGTTTTCTCTCAATACGTCCAGATATTTTGCCGGCACCATTTCCCGATGTACTGTCACATGTTGGTGAGCATGAAACAGTTATTCTTCCTTACTCGCAGATAGATCAAATAATTCGATCGGAACTGGGCACACGCGCTGAAGATTTTCGATCGATCGAACAACAACCAATTTATCTGTCATCGCTATCACAGTCTCACAAAGCAATATTGACCAGCGGCAAATCTGTCATCGTCAAGATTCAACGTCCGGGTATTAGAGAGAGAATATACGATGATTTAGACGCTTTAAAGGAAGTTGCTCAATTTTGTGATGATCATATAAAAGCTGGCCGAAGTTTAGATCTCTCCGCGTCGTTCGAAGAAATCCATAAGTTGATTATTGCTGAGTTAGATTACAAACAAGTGGCCGGCGAACTTACAATTTTCAAAAAGCATTTGAAGGAATACAGCTCTATCGAAGTTCCGTCCCCGATGGAAGATTACTGCACCTCTATAGTGCTTACCTCAGAATTCGTTGACGGGCGCGCTCTGGATACGGTGGAAGAAGCTGGAGCACTCAACTCCGAACGCCGCAAATTGGCAGAAGAACTTACTCATAGCGCGATAAAGCAGGTATTTGCCGATGGCTTTTTCTGCACTCGGCTCAATCAGCACAACATCGTCATTAACAAAATGAGGCAATTGGCTTTTCTAAGCACCGGTCCATTTTTAAGACTGAACTACTCTACTCAAGAAAAGCTAATTCAATTACTGTTAGCAATTAGGCACGGAAGAGCAGAACACGCTACCGATCTATTAATAAGCTTATCCAGAAAAGACAATTCCTTCAATGAAGCTGATTTGCGAAAACAAGTCGGCGAAATAACCCTGCAGCATAGGAACGCCATTCCAGAAAAGCGAGCAATAGGAGCGGTGTTGATTAGCTTATCAAAATGTTGCGGTGAGCTAGGTCTGAAATTGACACCGGAATTTCCGATCATTGCCGGTACGCTGCAAAATCTGGAAAATTGCGT
>CAJCIF010000359.1 GCA_903970355.1 Actinomycetota bacterium | reverse complement strand
CAGTATTCACGAATTATGTGGGGAATTCGTGGGCCCAAATTGGACGAATATTGTCGAACAATGCCTTCTGATTTTTTCTAATCAGATTATTTCAAATTTCGGAGATGTGATTCCATGGCTTTGGTCACGTTGGCACTGCTGGTACCACCATGGGAAATTTTTTCATCCGCTGACTTTTTCGCATCGTAAAGTGCAAAGACATCTTCTTTAAATTCAGGGGCAAAACGCTTCATTTCTTCTAGTGACAGCGTGGAAAGTTTTTTGCCATTTTCACGGCTGTATTTGATCACTTCCGAAAGCGTGTCATGCGCTTTTCGAAAGGGTACGCCCTGACGCACTAAGTACTCAACAAGATCGGTAGACATCATTTCGGGATCTGATGCAGCTTCTAGAGTTTTTGCTGCGATCACATCCATATTTGAAATAACAATGATGGCAACTTCCAGTGAGTCTGCCAGAGTTTGAGAAGCGTGTATGACAGGCGGTTTTGTTTCTTGCAAGTCTCTGTTATAGCCAAGCGGCAAGCCCTTGAGCGTCACGAGCAAGGCAATCAATTCGCCATAGATCGAACCAGCTTTGCCGCGCACAATCTCAAGCGGGTCAATGTTTTTTTTCTGTGGCATGAGACTGGAAGTAGTCGTCACTGCATCCGAAAATTCTATAAACCCAAATTCTTTTGTTGACCAGATAATGAGTGTTTCAGCCAATTGCGAAAGGTGCGTTGCAGTAAGTGATGCTGCAAATAGAAATTCCGCCACAAAATCGCGATCGCTTACGGCATCGACTGAATTTGCAAATACTTCCGGAAATTCCAGGAGCTTGGCTGTAAATTTCGGATCTACCGGAAGAGATGTTCCGGCTTGTGCACCGGCACCAAGAGGAGATACTTTCGTGCGAACGGCAGCTTCCTCAAAACGTTGCTGGTCACGCTGAAATGCCTCGACAAAAGCCAAAAGCGCATGGGCAAAAAGAATGGGCTGCGCTCTTTGTACGTGAGTGTAACCCGGCATCACCGTTGTGGAATTCTTCTGGGCTACTTCCACCAACTTCAACTGCAACGCTTTTAGCAGAGCAACCACTACTTCAATGCGTTCCATCACGTAGATGCGCAGATCGAGTGCAACTTGATCGTTCCTGCTTCTGGCAGTGTGCAAGCGGAGAGCCGCTTCACCAATAATTTCCTGTAACCGCTTTTCGACATTCATATGAACGTCTTCATGCACGGCTTTCAATTTGAATTTTCCAGATTTTGCTTCTTGCAATATCTGTTCCAGCCCGTCCTTGATCTGCTTGTAGTCGGACGGGCTGATTAGCCCACACTGATTTAGCATGGCAGCGTGGGCTAAGCTTCCCTTGAGATCGGCCTCTATAAGCGCTTCGTCGTCGTGAACAGACGAAACGAAATCACTTATTTTTTGATCCAGTTGTTGACTGAAGGCTTTTCTTAATACGTCCATGCGTAAGGCTCCAAGTTTTCAGGCGTAGGCCGTTGATGTTGATGAAACCGCCAGAATCGGCTGGAGCAAAGTCTGACATATCTTCGAAGCTTGAGAGTCTATTGTTATAGAGAGAAGCATCAGATTTTCTGGCAACCACTTGAGATGTGCCTTTATAGAGCTTCAACTTAGCAGTACCGGTTACATAGGTTTGTGTTTCGTCGACTGCTTTTCTCAGTACTACGGATTCCGGTGCAAACCAATAGCCGTTGTAGGTGAGGTCTGCCAATTTGAGGGCGAAACCTTCTTTCATGTGAGCCACTTCACGGTCCATCGTGAGGCTTTCTACAGCGCGGTGCGCTTGCATGAGAATCGTGACACCTGGTGTTTCGTAGATGCCACGCGACTTAATGCCGATGTAGCGGTTTTCAACGAGATCAACCCGGCCGACGCCGTGTGCAGAACCCAACTTATTGGCTGTTTCAACAATGGCAACTGGATCGAGCTGCTTATCGTTTATAGCAACCGGAATGCCCTGGTCGAATGTGACAGTGACATATTCCGGTTTGTCTGGGGCCTTGGCAGGATCGCAGGTCCATGTGTAGATTTCTTCAGTGGCTTCGTTCCACGGATCTTCCAAAATGCCGCCTTCATAGCTTATGTGCATCAGGTTGGCATCAATGGAATACGGCTTGTCTTTGGTGACAGGCAACGGAATGCCGTGCTTCTCGGCGTAAGCGAAAAGCTCGCTGCGGCCATTGAAACTCCATGAACGCCATGGTGCGATCACTTCCAGATGAGGGGCGAGTGATTTGGCAGCGAGTTCGAAACGAACCTGATCGTTGCCTTTTCCGGTTGCACCGTGGGCGATGGCATCACAACCTTCCTTCATTGCTGTTTCCACCATGCCTTTAGCGATGCATGGGCGAGCCAGTGATGTACCCATCAGGTAAACACCTTCATAAACGCAATTAGCTTTGATGGAGGAGAATATGTATTCCTTGGCGAACTCCTGGCGGAGATCATCGATGACGCATTTTTCAGCACCAGTCTTCAATGCTTTTTTGACAACGGCGTCAAAGTCTTCGTCTTGTCCAACATTGGCGCAGTAAGCGACAATCGGCACATTGTATTTTTCTTTCAGCCAGGTGAGGATACATGAAGTATCAAGTCCACCACTGTATGCAAGCAGAATTTTGTTCATTGTTTTCGCGTTGTCCTTTCTAAGTGTATTCCGTTGAAGTGTGTTGTTACAGGATTAAAGAAATAATGGCTTTCTGGGCGTGCAAACGATTTTCCGCTTGATCGAATACCACCGATTGCGGACCATCTAGAACATCTGAAGTTATTTCGTCTCCGCGATGTGCGGGCAAACAGTGCATAACGACTGCATCTGGCTTGGCATGCTTCAGCAAGGCTGCGTTCACTTGAAATGGAGCGAACACTTTTGCTCTCGCTTCAGACTCGGCTTCTTGCCCCATTGAGTACCAGGCATCAGTATACACAGCATCAGCACCAGTCACACCATCTATAGGGTCATGCGTAACTTTTATTGATGCTCCAGTCACCTTAGCGCAAGCTTGTGCCAACTCTAAATAACGAGGATTCATGCAATAGTCTTTCGGACAGGCAATCGTAAAATTGGTGCCGATCTTGGCTCCTAGCAGCATAAGTGAATGGGCTACGTTGTTGCCATCACCAACGAACGCAAGGTTCAATCCCTTTAGATTACCTTTCGATTCTTCCAGAGTTTGAAAATCGGCGAGCGCCTGACAGGGATGTTCCATATCGCACAAGCCATTTATAACCGGTATAAGTGCATTCTCTGCAAGCTCAAGTACGGTTGTGTGATCGAAAACCCGGGCCATAATTCCGTCGATCCAGCGGTCTAAATTGCGCGCTACATCTGCAATCGATTCGCGAACCCCAAGTTTGCCTTCGAGATTTATGGCATTGCCACCCAATTGCGTCATGCCTGCTTCAAATGTCACACGTGTCCGCAAAGAAGGCTTTTCAAATAACATAGCGAGCGTTTGTCCCTTTGCAAAAGACGTTTGAGTTGAGTCAAACTTTGCAATTTTGAGACGCTTAGCAACATCTAGAATGAGTTCGATTTCTTCTTTGTTGAGATGTTCAATGCCGAGCAGATCTCGCCCTCTCAGACGCGATTCATCAAGAACATCGCCAATGATGGTCGGCTGCGCTGGCGGTGCCATGCGCTGCGATCTTGCCGCCTGTCGCTTCAATTCGGCCATTTCCATTTTCGTCATTTGCTGAATCCTTTTAACACGTCGTTCAAAATACCCATGCCTTCCTGAATTTGTGTTTTTTCGATAATGAGCGGTGGCAAGAATCGCAAAACATTGGGTCCGGCTGAAGCAACCAGGAGGCCCTTGGCCATGCATGATTCGATTATAGGCTTGACCGGCTGATCTAGCTCCACACCCCAAATCAGGCCAGCGCCGCGGATTTCTTGAATGAACTTGTACTGAGATTTTAGTTTCATCAAGCCGTTCTTGAACTCTTCACCAACACCTTGAATATGGGCTAAGAATCCGGGTTCAATCAACTTTTGCACAACAACGAGTGAGGCGGTAGCGGCAAGCAAATTGCCGCCAAAAGTGCAGCCGTGATCGCCAGGCTGAAATGCTTTTGCCACTTCATCAACTGCAAGAATGGCTCCCATCGGAAAGCCACCGGCAAGCCCTTTTGCAAGAGCGACAATATCCGGCGCCACTCCTGAAGCCTGATACGCGAAGAGGTGCCCCATTCTGCCTAAACCGCACTGCACCTCATCGTAAATCAAAACTATTTTGTTTTTCTGGCAAATCTCTTTTACCGACTTGAGAAAGTTTACGTCGGCCTCGTTTATGCCCCCCTCGCCTTGAATCGGTTCAATGATAATTGCGCTTGTTTGAGGCGTAATAGCCTGTTTAAGCGCAGCCAGATCATTCAAAGGCGTAACCTTACAGCCCGGCAGCATAGGCTCAAAACCATGGTGGTATTTGTCTTGTCCTGTCGCTGACAGGGCTCCTAAAGTTCTGCCGTGAAAACTGTTTGACATCGAAATGATCTCAAAGCAATCTTCATTTCTGTAAGTCTTGCTGTACTTGCGAGCCAGTTTGATAGCGGCTTCCATTGCTTCCGTTCCACTATTGCAGAAGAAAGCCTTGTCAAAATCGCTATTAGCCGTGAGCAATGCCGCAAGGTTTATGGCCGGCTCGTTGTAATAAAGGTTCGAGCAATGCCACATGGTATGAAGCTGCTTTTCGACAGCAGCAACCAGTGTTTTCTCGCACTGACCAAGACTGTTAACAGCAATACCAGCAACAAAATCGAGATACTTTTTGCCGGCGGTATCTTCAACATAGCAGCCCTCGCCTTTCGCCAGTACAAGCGGAAACTGCGAGTAATTGTTCATAAGAACGGATTTGGCTTTATCAATCATTGGTGTTGTCGCTTCAAGAAGATTGCTTTTCATTTCGTGGCTCCGCATATAACCGTACCAACCTCACCAGGATTAAGAATGCCGTTCATGAGGGCCTTTTGTTGTTTACCATCAACTATGGAAATCTTTTGAATGCCCTTTTCGAGACCGGACACACAGCTATTTACCTTTGGCAGCATGCCACCTGTGATCACACCGCTTTTTACATGCTGGGAAATTTCATTGGGTGTGAGTGAAGGAAAGCGAGAAATGGGGTCTGAGATATCACCCAAAACTCCTGGCACATCGGTGAGGAAAAGCAGATTAGAGGCATGCACCTGGGCAGCGACAGCAAGTGCTGCGTGGTCGGCATTGATGTTGTAGT
>CAJCIF010000358.1 GCA_903970355.1 Actinomycetota bacterium | reverse complement strand
TAGCATCGAGGCGATCGGCATCACGAACGATTTTTCCTTCTAATGTTGTTGGGCTGTCTTTTACGCCCGCCCCTTTGAAAGATACAACATCAATAATTGCGCAAACATGATTTTGAATTTCTACCGGCACCGAAATTGAATTCATCCACTCTCGTGCTTTCTCTCCACTCAATTTGAGATTACCGTCGTTGAATTTCCAATCGGCAATGTCGTGAAGCAGAGCAGCTAATTCGACAACAGTGCGATCTGCATTTTCGGCATCGCAAATTTTAATGGCGTTCTGCCAGACTCGATAAATGTGCCACCAATCATGCCCAGATCCCTCACTTTCTAGAAGATTGCAAACGTAATTGGCAGTATCGAGCACATAACTTGTAGATTCACTAATTGTTTTGGACTGCACGAATTTTGCCCTATTTGGGTGCCGGCGCTTGAAACACCGCACATCCTACCATGTCATGGCAGAGCAAATTAGAGCCAGTTGGCACTCAAATAGACTTGCGCCAGGTGAAAAGCATTACCGTTTGCTGTCTCACTTTCGTTTAGGGCTAAGAAGGCATAACGTGGCTCTTCATTCGGAAAAAATCCGGTTAGCCAGGAAACATAGGCTTTGCTGTGTTTAACAGCGCTGCCAATAGCGCTCAGGCGCAATGTCTGGACGCTATCCAATGATTGACAGGCACCCTCTTGAGCAGAGGCTAACATTCCTGCCCGCAGTTTCTGCCAGGTAGGTTCCGTTATATCTGGTGGTACCGACTCCACACCCTCTGCCGGATTCTCTGCGCTATGCAGCCTGGGGAGAATGCCACTAGTGGCAATGTAAGAGGTGAGACGCAAGTACTGAAGTGGGCTTGGTCTAAAGATGGGAGACATTCCTGTAGCAATCAAGCTCGCACTGGCCCGATCGAGATTTGCGGAAACGGGCGAAACACCTGCTTGAAAATCGCCTACCTGCGAAATTAGGCCAAGTCTATCTGCCGTGTTGAGCAAATCTTTTGCCATAAGGTTCGATGCCGCTTTAGCAAAGAAGACCTGGCAATTTAGTGAGAGAGCTGATGCAATATCCACATCTCCATGGCTTGCAGGGCACGTAAAAGTATTTTCGTTTTGTTCAAAATTGCCGTTGCAGATATGTTTGTCATCCGCACAATTGATTTGAACAAGACACGCTGCTGTCACAAGATGAAAAAGGCTGCCGGACAAGACATCGATATTTGCAAAACCAGTAGGGAAGCCAATTTGTCCCGTTTTTAAGTTCGCCCAGATAAACGTATCCGGAATGGGCTTTTGCCAATGATCGGGTTCACTCTGTACGCTTGCCATGCCGATAAGCGATCGCAAAAAGTTACGGCGGCCGAGCATTTTTGGTTGTGGATCGTCTTTCACGTTGATAGCTTAATTAAGGCGATGCCGCGAGTGAACTGAGGTTTGCAACGGCAAGCAGAATGACAACGAACATCATACACTGCCCTTGTTGATTAGCTTGTTTTTCCAGAAATACATTGTGCCAGACCGCCATCAAAAGCGAAATTGCAACTAATGGAATAGGAAAAATAAAAGCGCCGACTATCGCTTTATCGCTGCTGCAATAGACACCAAGAAAATATGCGATTACAAATGCCAGTACGCCGCCAATTTGAAAATATTTTTGACTGCGGGTGGTGAGAGTAAAAAATACCGCCAATGCACCGCTCAGAATAATCGGCACAACAATATTCACTACCAGACTACTTAGAAGCCCGCTGTCCAGGTGGTGATCTTTTGTGAATTCGAGGAACAGCACTTGTGCAATGCAAAATAGTGACATCGCTCTGGCTGTTGAAGATGTTTCCGCCGCAAGCATTGCTGCTGCACAGATCAAATAAACCAAAGAAAGACTGTCCGAAGGACTGAATGATAACAAGAAAACGTTGATTGCAGCTATGACGGCTGTACGTTGAATGGCACGATTTAACTCGTTGCGGCGTTTTGTAGATTCGTCTATGTCTTCCAACCAATAAGCACTGGCGAGGGCCGCTCCGAAAATAACACTGATGGCATGTGGCTGTGCAGAAAGCGCTTTGATAATCACCACGTACATGATGGTGGCACCCGTCAATGCAAATCCTATGCGTTTGACGAAAAGGTGGTCTACTTTGAGGAAAGGGGGCTGAACCCAACGCAAAAGGAGGGTGGTGGCCAAAGCAGTAAGCAAGAGCGATTCGTCGCTGGGAGCGAGCTGGCCTACGGGCAATAATGCCGTACCAAGATTCCGGCAGAGCCATATGCCCGGCAAAATGATATCGTCTGCTCTGCCCGGAAAAGTAGATGTGCCAAGCTCAATCAATTTTCCGGCGGCCAATCCGATTAAACCTGCAAATGCTGCAATAGGAATTTGCTCCACGGGCAGTACGACATTCATGCCCATGCAAATTGCAAGGAGCAAGATACCGCGAGTCAGAGGTTGCAACTGGATTGCTGCAAATAGCATCTCTAAAGTCACGAATACAAAAAAGAAGAGCGTAGCTGCATGCGGTTGGGCGCTCAAGCCGAGCATATTCCCTAGAAAATGTAAAACTCCGAAAAGCACAGTTGCTGCAAGTGCCAGGCGGAGATATTTAGGCGCTTCATCGAGAGAAAGGAGCTGCCATTCCTTTTCACGAAGCAGAAACCAAACAAGCATCGCAACAAGAAGTACCGCAACGGTTTGCGGTATAGCATTTATCGATAAACCGGTGCGAAAAAAACTGAACATTGCCTGCGTGTTAAACTGAACAAACTATTCTGGCAAATGTTGCGCAGAAGAGCGATTGTACAAGCTTGACAAATTATGAGTCGTTTTTATCCAGTTCTGATGACCGTGCTAGCAATTGTTGCACTCTTCAATTGGTTTGGCACGCTCAACAATCCTACACCTTCAAAAGAAGCAGTGAGCTTTCTTGGTGATCTGCGAGATGGTAACTTAGGAAAATCAGTACGACACTTTGGTGGCAACACATGCCGATGCCCGGCTAAAGGCGGCTGGGGATCATACCTTGTTTATGCAAGCGGACAGGAGCCAAACCTGGCCTTTCTGGTTGGTCATCAATTTACTGCTTCGATGCCGCGCGTATCCTACATGAAAAACGACAGGAGCTACATCTTGCCGTGGGAACGACCGGAAGATTCAAGCGTTGACATGGATCTTGATTTTGCCACATCGAACTATAAGCCATTCTTTCTGCCGCTCCCGCTCGCTTACGGTAAGGATATGAGCCTCAAAGATTTTCAGGCGTTTCTTGCGGATCCTGCAAAAGATGCCGAAACAGGATTCACTTTGAGATTGCGTCCAGGTCTATCTCCCGGCGCAATTAAAGCCAATGAACGCACGATCGCGCCGGAAAACAGGAATGAATTTCGCGCCCTGGAAGATATCTTTGATGCCAATAAATCAAAAGAAAAAGTCGAATATCCGCAAGTCGATCAAAAGATGATCAAAGAAGCGCTTGGGGAAGATGCTCTCGATTTCTTAACACCAAAAGACATGGGTCGTGTCTTGGGTGAAGATGGCAAACCACTGCCGCTCGAAATGATAAGGCCTCTTATTCCGCGGCTAGTCAAAACCACCATTCGCATGCACATTGTTCGGGTTGGCAAACTGGAGAAATGGACAGTCTTCCATTTCAAATTTGTCGATTCCGAAATTGTTGATCCGAGGAACGGAAAAGTATTTCGAGTGCCAGGATCGAAAGATAACGGTTAACCAACTTCACGGAGCATTTCCGGCTGGAGGTCTCTGTGCATGAATATCGCTGAAGGAGGGTTGATTTAAAACTACTACGTTGCCGTCTGGCCCAAGCGGTATATCGTGACCGTCCATGTGTACGATACCGCTTTGAAAATTCAATTGATCATCATAGTGGTATACAACTGAATTATTGCCC
>CAJCIF010000357.1 GCA_903970355.1 Actinomycetota bacterium | reverse complement strand
CAGTTGGACTACAGCTTTAGCGAGTTGTTCAGCGTCTCCAACCTTGAACAGCCAGCCATCTTGACCGTGTGATACATACTCAGGCAAGCCTCCAACTTGCGATGCAACTACGCAGCCGCCATAAGACATGGCTTCGATACACGCATAACAAGCAGTTTCATATAGGCTTGGGAAAAGCGATAAATCCGCCTCGTGCACTTTGCGCTTAATTAAGTCGCGCTCAGCAAAGCCGAGGAATTCAACACGGTCCAATAAACCTAAGTCCTTCAACTTTGCACGCATAAAATTGGCGTATGGTTCAGTCGCCCCCGCCTCTATGCCTTCGAAACCAGCGATGGCGATCTGGAACTTTGGAAACCGTTCGGCTATTTTCGGCAGAGCTTTGAGCAATACATGAGCTCCTTTTTGGGGAACAACTCTGGCTAGGAAAAATAATTTTGGAAACGCGTCGACAGCGTATTGGAATTCGTCGGGCTTCGTTTGAGTAAAGCTCTCGGCTAGTTGCAACTGATCAGGTGAGGAGTAAGGCGTTCTGATTATCTTGAATTGCTCTTTCGGAATACCTGATTGTTCGGATAGGACATTGGCGATATCACCGCATATGGAGACTATGGCGTCCGCCTCTGAAAGCGTGGCTAACTCTAGTGCGGCAACTAAATCGGTATCGCCAGCGGTGCATTGTCCAGTGAGCCCTTTGCGCATCAGAGTTGATAAAGGCCCATAACAGCGAATAACCAAAGGATACCGGTGATTTACAGCCCAGTAAAAACCCAGGCCGTTGAATTCCTGGCACTCAATGACATCGGGAGCAAAATCCTCGATAACGGTTTGAGCTGCTTCATAAAGAGTCAATGCTTGTCCGGCAACCCAATTGAATTGAGCGTAGGGGGGGCACTGAACGCCGGGAAAGTCGGCCCAGTCAAAAACTTTTCGAAATATTTTCAGCCCTGCTAATTCGCTTAGAGTGCCGTCACTTTCGAGGGAGTCTTTTCTTCCGAAGGTAACAATCAAAACTTCATGTCCGGCATTTTTTAAGGCGCGGGCGAGCTCCCAGCTAGCCGGAAACGACGGGTCTTCCTGTAGAGTGAGAGGAAATGAAATGGTTATTATGGCGATACGCATTGGCTGAGCTAACCCTGATTAACCAATTGCAACTCATAAGCTGCTTGAGCTTGATAGTATCACCACATCAAGACTTCGCTGCGGCTTAGGAGTTTGGTATGAAGGCTTCTTCTCAAAAAATGCTTATTACGGGCTCCGACGGATTTATTGGTTCTCATCTTGCCGAGCAGGCCGTTCGAAATGGATACCAGGTTAGGGCATTCGCCTGTTACAACTCCTGGAATTCCTGGGGCAACCTGGACCAATGTTCCGTTGAGATCAAACAAGAGATTGAAATGGTTAGTGGTGATATCCGCGATCCCTATGGCGTAAAAAACGCTATGCGAGGCTGTGACATGGTTTTGCACCTGGCTGCCTTGGTTGCAATTCCATTTTCCTACGTTTCGCCGGGGTCTTTTGTCGACACCAATATCAAAGGCACGTTGAATGTTCTGGAAGCTGCTCGAGACTTGGGTCTGGAGAAGGTCGTTCACACTTCGACTAGCGAAGTGTACGGATCGGCAAAGTTCGTTCCTATTACCGAAGAACATCCGCTGCAGGGACAATCTCCTTATGCCGCCACCAAAATTGGTGCGGATCAACTTGCCCTTTCTTTCTACAATAGCTTCGGCACTCCAGTTTCGATTGTCCGACCGTTCAATACATATGGTCCTCGTCAATCGGCACGAGCGATTATTCCCGCTACTATTATTCAGATCGCAAGTGGTCTGCGTAAGATCAAACTGGGTGCGCTGCACCCAACGCGAGATTTCAACTTTGTTCTTGACACTGTGCGCGGATTTATTGCGGCTGCCGAAAGCGATAGTAGCAATGGCGAAGTAATAAATATAGGCAGTGGCTTTGAAATTTCCATCGGCGATACGGTGAAATTGATTGCTGAAGTCATGGATGCCAAAATCGAAATTGAAACTGACAAGGCTAGAATCAGACCGGACAAAAGCGAGGTAAGCAGGCTTTTGGCCGACAATACTAAGGCTAAGAATTTGCTCGGCTGGGCGCCTGTATATGGTGGTAAAGATGGTCTGATTAGGGGACTGGCTGAAACTGTCGAATGGTTCCGGAAAAGCGAAAATCTCAGGGGCTACAAGGCTCATGTTTACAACGTCTAGACCTATTGAATGAGGTCGATTTGAATCAAATTTGGAACGATAGTTTGATAGTCGAAAGCGCGCCTCTTTTGCGCGCCATTGAAATTATCGAGCGGACGTCTTGCAGCCTGGCGATAGTTATCGATAGCGACGGGCGATTTTTGTCTTTACTCACGGATTCTGCGCTGCGAAAAGCAGTTCTTGAAGGAGCCAATTTTTGCGATCCGTTATCCAGCGTCGTTAGAACGCAGGGAGCAGGTCTCGAATTTAGGCTAATTGGTGGACTAAAATCGGTGGTGCAGTTTCATGACTTTGGCCTCGAAGTAGTTTTAGATTGCGCAGGTAGAGTAATTGACCTCAAGGAATTACAGAAGATTATTTCGCCTAACGAGAATTATTCGATAGTTTTGATGTTGGGTGGCGATGGCAAAAGATTGCGTCCGTTAACCTGCGATTGCCCCAAACCGCTTTTGGAAGTAGGCGGTAAGCCGTTGCTTGAGCGGACAATTGAGAGATTGGTTGCTCAAGGATTCTGTCAACTCTTTTTCTCCGTCAACTATCGCGCCGAGATGATCAAGGAATATTTTGGCGACGGCTCAAAGTGGGGAGCCGAAATCCAATATTTGCACGAAGAAGAAATGATGGGAACGGCAGGATCTCTCAGACTGCTCAAATCGCGCCCGACGGATAGTCTTGTGGTGATGAACGGCGATTTGCTGGTTGGTCTAAAATTTAAGCATCTTATTGAATATCATAAAACATATCGCGCCCACGGCACGATGTCTGTTGTTCGCTACGAAATCACCATTCCTTACGGAGTGGTTGAAACCGAAAGCGAGCACCTGGTTAGCATAAAAGAAAAGCCTAAGCGCCTTTCCTATGTGAACGCGGGCATCTATGTGCTCGAACCGGATACGCTCGATTTGATACCTGATCATGGTTCGTTTGACATGCCATCACTATTCGAAGCTTTGTTAGTTCAAAAATATAAAACTTGCGTCTTCCCTTTGCGGGAAGAATGGATCGATATTGGTTCTATCGAAGCACTTAACGAAGCACGCAAGCGTTTCTCGGCCCAGCCCGATCTAGTTGCTTTGCCTGACATGGATTTCTCCACCACAGACGATCACTCCACAAATTTCGGCAGGATTGTGCCGCAGATCTTTGGACCGCATATGTCGTAAATGTAAGGAACGCTAGCCTCGTGAATAAGGTAACTGTCTTAGCGCTCGGGTCTGTTCAGCCTTTTTCAGGTTGCGGCAGTGCAGCGAAAATCAGGCGTTCGCTTGCCTGTCTTCCAGCTGATCAGGTGCAATTTGTCGTTTCGGCGGGCTCTCAAGGAAGGCCTCCTTTGAAAGCTTCTGACTATCTTTCGGCTGATTTGGTCTGGGCATTTATAGATGATTTAGACTCGCTTATCGCTGTTGAACGACTTTTAGAGTCGGCAAAAAAACCTGTTATGGTCTCCGTTTTTAAGACACCCGATCAGATGGTTAGTTGTGACGGCGAAAATAAGAGTCGATTGAATAAGCGCTTCACCAGCGTGTTATCCGCTGCCCAAAGCGTTTTTGTAAATAGCGAAGAGTTGTTGGCAGATCTGTCAAAGAGCGCTGTTCAAGCAACAATATTTCGCGGAACAGCTCAGTCGTCAGTGCATTCCAAACCGACGAAGGGTTTTGATGCCTCCACGCTGAACATTGGTTTCTGCGGAAACCAGGCGAATTGCAGAGTCACTTATCAAACCCTTATTGATTCTCTGGCAAGCGTCAATTTCAGAGTGGACGGTCGGGAAGTGATCTTGTCCATATTCGGTCAGCTAGCTAATGTGAATTTTACTAGTTGTGCTGGTCCAATCCGAATGCATTACTTTGGGCTTTTGAGCCAGGCAGATCTAATTAGTAAAATGGGTGCCGTCGATATCGCTTATTTGCCTCAGCCCCTGGACGCGCAAAGAGCGGAAGAAGTTCGGCTGTTCATCCCAGATAAGTTGTTTACGTATGCCGAAAGCGGGCGCCCTGTGCTCTTGCAAAGTCCTTATATTTCAGCCGGTGCAGATTTCATCAGACATAATCCAATTGGTATTAACTGCCATTCTCATGAGACGCCGGATATCCTCGCATCGATCCACCAACTTATTTCGGACCAATCATTCCTCGAAAGGTATGATTCAGCGCTCAAAAATGTTTTATGCGTTGAACTAAACTCGAACGTGGTGCTCACTAAAATTGAGGATCTTACTGGTGTAAGTTTGTTGGTGTCCATATGAGCATGCCAAAGATTATGCTGTTTACTCCATGCAGACCAGGAACGGGATCTGTGGGTGAAATTTTTCTTGGACGGTTTTTGCATTTCTTTGCTCCCTCACAGATTGTTTGTTTTGCGGCAACCAGTCTGATATATGAAATTCCGGTGGCCGATCCTTATCTGGACTGGCTAAAAATCAAAGCATCGCCATTGCCGGCTGAGTGGGCATGGCAAACGCATGGCAAAGATGGCTGGGAGCCCAAGGTTCAATCAGCATTTCGATTGCCGAAATTACGGCGCAAACTCGAGCCAATTATTGAAGAAGCTGTCGCTTTTGGCAAAGCGGAACGAGTCGAAGCTATCTGGTGCATTTTAATTGGGCCTTCCATGATCCTTATGGCTGGAGAAGTAGCCAGGCGATTGAAGGTTCCATTGTTCTCTATGGTTTGGGATCCGATTCGTAGCTTTGCACACCAGCATTCGGCGGATCCGATTTCTACATTCTTTCTCGAAAAGCAATTCGAGCGTGTCCTACGGTTGTCCAAAATGGTGGCAGCCGTATCGGAAGGTATGCAGGTGGACTACAAGAAGATGCTAGGCGTAGAATCTGTAGTCATAAATTATCCAATCGATCAGCCTATCTTAGAACCGGCTCCTAGAGTCAAATCTGCTCACGAGCCATTTGTAATTTCCTATGCGGGCTCTTTTTACGCGAAGGAAGAGATTAACTGTTTGATCGAGGCATTGACCGACATAAAGTGGCAGTTGGGTTCGCGACCAGTCAAACTGCAATTGATAGGTAAATTGTTCGAATTGTCCCCGACCAAAGGTCCCGTTAACATCGAATTTCTGGGCTATTGGCCGGTTGATGAACTGCTGTCACTGCTTGGCAAATCGGATCTGGCATATTTGCCTTACTGGTTCGATCAAAAATTTGAACAAGCTGTACGTCATTGTTTCCCGAATAAATTCTCTACGTACCTGGCAGCGGGTTGCCCGATTTTATTTCATGGTCCGAGCAATTCTTCTCCGCAGCATTTTCTCAATCGATACAAAGTCGGACTAGGATGCAACTCTCTGAATAGGGAAGCTGTCTCCAGTACTTTGAATCGGTTCGTTTTGGATTCGGCATTTCAAGCCAATTATAGGGAAGCCAGACGCAAAGCCATCGCATCAGAGTTTTCCGAAGAAGTTGTGCGCGAGAGATTTGCGGCTTTCTTGGGAGTGTCGCCAGATCAATTGCGCGGTTCTCTGGCGTCAAGTGTTTTTGCCAGGAGCGACAGTTAAATCTGCCGCTTCTTTTAGCAGCAGCTTTGCTCGTTCTAATATTGTCATGTGGTTTCTGTAAAGTGGGCATGGCAGTGCCATGCCCCTACGTTAGCATTGTATTCGAGCCGGTTATGTATCCGTTAGCATTGTAGCCCGCATGGGATTGTATCCGTGTGGGTTAGCATTGTATCCCGCGTGGGATTGTATCCGTGTTACGGAGCATATCGCTGTAAGATCATAATGGTGAGGTATTGAGCGTGTTGTTTCCAAGAATTTGGCTGATTGTGAGTGTTGGAGCGATGTTTCTGGTGGAAACAGCGGCTTTGGCAGGCAGCATGGATCAGGGAATGCAATATTATCAAGGCGGCCAGTATGAGAGAGCATGCGGCTGTTTTTTAGAAGAGATAAGAACAAATCCGAGCAACGCCAGAGCTTCTTACTATCTAGGCAATTCTTACGCCAGGCTCAATCGCATCCCGGAAGCACAAGGTGCTTATCGAAGAGCAATGTGGGCTGATCCCAATGGCAGTTATGGGCAATCCGCCCAGCAAGCCGCTGCGAAGCTAGGTACAGGGGACGTGTATCTGCTAAATCCAACACCATCAGCTGCTGCCGGCACAAGAAAAACCGATCCGAATTCGAAAAGGCTAAATTCTGAATGTGAGGAAAGAGTAAAAGAAATTACGCAAAATGGAATGGCGAAAATCAAAAAGATCGAAAGCGAAATGCAAGATCGAATAAATAGCAACGGCCAACCTGTTACTGTCGCTCGCAGTGGCGGAGAATCATCAGTAAGTGTTTACGATCCGAGTACTCAGAACACTCTTGTACGCAACGATTATGCTCCGCAAATCCAGGCAGTGAGAGACGACATGCAAAAACAGATCAACGCGGTGCGAGCTTATTACAAATCGCGGATGTCAAATTAGACTGAGGTCAGATCTACTAAAAGACCCTGGCCCTGCCCATCTGGTTGCACGCCATACTGTTTAGTACCGATGGTGGCAGTGCCATACGTAAAGTGTAGTTTGCCATTGTACCGAAACTTATAAGAATCACCGAGAATATCAACTTGCTGAATTGAGTGGTCATGGGGCTTGTTGATTAGCGATTGAATAGTAACTCCCTTTCTGCTGAGTGAGGCAGAAGTTAAAGTACCGTTGGCGGTCATCTCATATTGTTTGTGAGTGAACCCGTTATCAATCGTTTCGGAAGTAACATGACCTTGACTGTCGTAATTAAAGAGAAGATTCATTGGACCGGTAACATGATCGGAAGTCATTTTGCCGTTAACAAATTTCACTTCTTCTGTTCCACCATCACCCCAATCAACTTTCAAATCGGCAATTCGACCTTGCTTATCGTATTTGGTTTCGACAAGCATCTTTCCTATTCTGACTTTCCCCTCAGCATTGGGGTGTTCTTTCGTATGTACGAATAAGTTTAGACTCGGCAATTTTCCTGTTGCGACCAATCCCTGATCGGAGTGGGCGTAGGAAAGTGCATCCTTTTGGGCTTTATCTCTGGCGGCTGCAAAACCAGGCACGCTAACCTGAGTTCGAGTGTCGTAAAAGGGCGATTTATCGAATCCTGGTGCGCCTTCGTGGGCAAATTGCACCGGTGCAATGTTGTCATCCATAGCCTGGGGACCTTTCTAGCTATCTGAAAAAGTCTATTTCCTAAAAATGGCAAAGTCGGGTCGTCAAGAGACCAATTGGACCAGGATTGCCACAGGGCGCCCAATCCAATTAAAAACGAAGCACTTCACTATGAAATGCTTCGTTTTTTTCGGGTCAAACTTTTTTCCGAATCGACTTATTTAAAGTCTTGATTGATTTGTTGTTTCAATTGATTTTCTTCTTGATTCAATTGGCCTTGTTGCGTTCTAGTTATGTAGCCACCATTGGCACTGGCGTCAGCTTGTTCTTGCTGTCTAATTGAACGGTCATCTGTTTTGAGCGCGCCGTAATTGCCACCAAGATTGCCACG
>CAJCIF010000356.1 GCA_903970355.1 Actinomycetota bacterium | reverse complement strand
TGGCGGCGGCGCTGGTGGTGGTGACGGTGGTCCACCGGTCGGTGGTGGTATTGAGTTCTGTGCTGTTAAAACAGGATATGTATAGGATCTGGAGTAACTAATTGTGTTACCGCCCGTTCCGTAGGTCGATCCATAAAAGGTACTACCTAAGAACGGAATAGGAACCGGAATTGTAACCGTGCAATGCGTTTTAACCGTAACAAAGGGCTGGATGCCTTGAGCGAGAGCATTAACTCCAGCAGGCGGTGTACTACCGTATGCATACGGTTGGTAGTTAACATCTGCCGAGCTGTTGCCCGAAGGATACGTGTTGGTTGAATTGTCTACATAAGGAGCAGTAACCAAGCCACCAAATGGGTTGTGAATGCGACAGGCATTTTGTGCAGCCGCAATAGCATTACCCATATAGTTGCTCGATGTTGTGGTTGTTGACCCGGGTGAACCTGGGTTGGTAGAAGCAGCAGCTCGAGCGGCATCCCGTGCTGAACTTTCCAGCATCGAATAGCCAAGTATTACGACTAGAACGTCAAAGGCAAGAACTGCAAACACAATGAACAACAATGCCATTGCGGCAAGTTCTATCGTGATGCTCGCGGCGACCTTCCGCAAGCCATTCTTCAATCGTTTACTGTCTATATTAGGCACGGCCTTATTCCTGTAGTCGATGTGTAGGATTTACTTGGTTTGCTGCAACACAACCAGGCTCTTTGCAATGGCTTGGAAAGCAGCATTCAAGCCACTTTCTCCGGAGGAAGCGCTAACCTGGTTGAAAGTCGCTCCGTTTCCGGAATAATATGCAATACCTTGTGCTGACGAGTGACCATCACCAAGGATGCTATTCTGAGCAGTTGCAACTGCATTGTTTTGGTACAGACCAATTGTGAACAGTGGAATACTGGAAGAATTGTAGGCACTTGCTTCAGCAAATGTGCCGTAATCGTTTGAACCTCCAATTGGACGATCCGGAATACCATCTGTAAATAACACAGCGGCTGGTTTGGCATTTGTACGCCTTCCGCCACTAAACATGCCAAGTGCATTGGTCATAGCATCAACCATATCGGTGCCACCAAGTGCAGTAGCAGGAAGGTAGGTTGGTGCTAGTTGGGATTGCGTTGTGCTTCCGGTGTCACCCGTTAAGGCAGTTTCGCAAGTGGTTTCGTTGGATAAGGTAGAACTTAAGGCTACGTATGGTAGAGGAAATCCTGCTAGAGCATTGTTGGTGGCAGGATTCGCATTCGTTCCAGACAAGCTGGTTCCTGGATTCGGATAGAACAAGTCAGCGTTATAGTTTCCTGTTGCCGCGAGAGCATCAGAAGCCGGATTCCACACAGCACCGGTAGCACCTGGTGCTTGACCGCTGAAACAGACGATTCCAAAGTGAGCATTACTGGAGTTCGTCATTGTTTGTATGAACTGTATGGCGGATTGAATCGATACAACCATTGGAAATTGGAAGCATCGTGCTCCGTACCAATAGGCTTGATACCAGCCACCACCAGCATTTGCGCTCATGGCAGTATTAAGCTGGCTGTAGCTCGTTGAAGTTCCTGCTGGAATTGCAGAGGTGCCGGAAGCTAGGTTTAGGGCACTAACCGCCTCTGCCATGCTCTCCATATTGCCGCGGCTTGCTTCTACACATACCGCAGGACTATTCAGAAAGTTGAAGGTTGAGCTAGTTGATTGGACACTACCTAAGAGGACAACCATGTCTGTAAACTGCGTTTGATTGGCCCCGCCGAGTGTTGGTGATGGCGGTGTGGGGTTTGTAGCAGTTAGATTGCCATTACTTAGTGGTGTAGGAGTATTTCCTGGTACACAACCTGCTTCGGGAATAATAGCTGCCGAAGTTGCGACAGCGCTTGCCGAATTTGGCAATATTCGCAAAGCACAACCATTGTCATTGGCAAATGTATATTCATGGGCTGGTGGTGATGCTGGACTGTAGTATTTATAGTCCATACCTATTAATTGTTGAGGTTGAGCAGCATTTGTACTGGTGCCGTTCGGAGAAGTAGCAGTAGAAAGACTAAGAAGGGTAGCAATGTTATCTAGACATGCAGTGGGATCTCCTCCGCACGGACTAAAGGTGTAAGTTCCCATCGGATTAGTTACAGCATCGGTCATGCTTGTGAGCCCTGTACCTACACAGGTTGCCCATATAACTTGCGCGGGAGTGGTTTGCCAGTAGCGTTCCACGAGACAAACAGGAGTAGCATCATCCATAGATCCGGACATGTCAAAACATAGAACTAGATCCAACATTGGCAGACCACCGTAAGAAACGGCAGATACTGTAAATTGTTGAGCAATAGGCAGAAAAGTGCCGAAGAAGATTGGTGCTTCCGTAAAAAAGGTTTGAATCTGAATGGTTTGAACAGCAGCGGTACCCAAAGGTTGCGCAGCACCTGTGTTGTCGTAAAAGCTACAGACAAACCAAGCTTGACCTACTGGCAAAGCATTGTTTGCAGGCCAAAGTGCATTAGGTCCGTTAGCAAAAGTGGGAGTAGTACCACCACCGGATGGTGGATAATAAAGCGACACATTAGCTGTGGCAGTTGGAAAACCAGTTGGCAGTAAGGGCGCCGCGCCTGTATTGGCGTAGAGAGGGACATTCATAATGCTATTCATTACGAAAAACTCGAGCCCTCCTTGTATAGCATTCAGCTGTGAGTTCGTGGCATTAGATCCAGAACCACCTGCCAAAACGGCTGTAGCGCCCAATGCTGCAGAGTCAGTAACATTCTGCAGTTCAATTTGTACGAGGGATGCACGTGCCATTTCAAAACCCAAAAGGGCAAGTGGCAAAATACCGAAGAATACCAAAATCAAAACGAGAGCAATCGTGGATGCACCGCGTTCGCCGCGCCTACGACCATGCGCAGTGCGCGCGAATGGCTTAGGAGAGAAAGAGAACTGTGGGCGTATCATGTTTTTTTATCCTCCGGTAGGAGACAAGCGAATGAGAGAGAGAGATGTTTTAAGGACCCCAACCATTAGGGCTTTCAAGAAAGTTTTCCGAGGCAATAGTTAACGGTATGCCCGCGGTTAATCCAGGGACACCTGAGATCAAAATGGAATCCTGGAAAAGGGGCTGAATTGTACCGGTTACCGATAATCTAACGAAGTAAACGTAATTGGTAGAACTAATCGGATAACCTGTGTCACCCGATGCCAGGGCTCTTGGATAGGCAAAAAATGTGCCAGAACTGTTCACTGGCTCAACCACTGTATATACCGTTGAAGAGTTGATAACGATGTTGGTGTTTGCGTTTGTTTGAGTCGCTAGCGCAGCTGTTGCTGCACTGCTAGCGGAAGTATAATTGGAATTCTTTGCGGCAACTTGGCACGCGGCTCGCGTCGCTGACCAGAGCAAAACGGCACGATAACCAAGAGTTGCGAAGACAATCAATGGAATAGTAAATCCAAAAAGAAGGACAATGAGCATCACCGGTAATTCGGCGAGCACTTGTCCAGTACCACGGGTTTTTCTTAGTCTAAATTGCACAGGCATCTTCATAACCTTCGATGATTTGAGAGATTTGCTAGTAACTACAGGTACGAACGAATTTTTCACGCAGTACCTAGACCTTTATACCCTTGGACAAGAAAAAACCTGATAGAAATAGAGCTTCCCTTATCTCAAGTAAACAATGGCAGCGTGAAGTGAAAGTGAAGATCGGGAAAGATAGTTTAGTTTCGGAGCTACCGAATGCGCTCAATTAAAAGTTGGGATTTTTTGCAACTTGGGCTACTCTTCGTCCTTGGAACAGTGGCCAGCATTGGATCTTATGCAGGCTTCTCGCAAATCAAAACTGCTCAGCCCTACGAAACTAGATTTGAACCGAGTCAACTTCAAGTAGACAAATTTTGGTTAAACGGCAACATTTTCGAGGCTATCGATTTAACTAAAAGATTACTCGAACAGGCGAAATCGGCTAATCAACCAAGTTCACAGAGGGAAGCGGGCCGATATGCAGCAAAGCTATCGATCCTATATTTAGATTTTGGTTGGGCAAAGGATGCCGTTGCAGCTTCTCAAGAAGCTCTCAATATAGATATGTCGGCCGGGCAAAATAGACAACTGGTGGCGCAAGACAAAAATAACTTGGCCGTTGCTTATTACTTGTCGTCTTATTACGGTGAATTCAAACCAACCAACCGAGAGAACCTATTAAAGGCTTTGCAGCTCGTAACCGATGCAGGCCAAAGTTTTGCCGAAGGCGGCGAGAAATCAAAAGTGGATGTAGCAATTGCTTTGCACAATCAAGCTTTGATCGAAGGCGATTTAGGTGCTCTTCAAAAAGGGCGTCCTTAGAATCTTAGCGAATCTTCGTACGATTCCGTCTGTAACTTCACCTGGTACAAAAACAATTAGACTGGCAATAAAGACAAATTCGAAAACCGGTAGGTTGAGAGTAAAGTTCATACCTAAATGAAGCAAGACGGCAGCACCTAAAACATAGTAGCGAAGCCTGGGAATCCAAACCAAGCTAAACATCGAACCTTCAATTAAGAGAGTCAACCAGCCAAGGATACGACAAATCAGTATGTTGTCGAAAATACCAAAAGCAGGAAGATGGTAAAGCTCCTCATAATGCATTGTGTAATAAACGGCAGAACCGTCATACCAGGTTGGCGAGATCATCTTTGAGAAGAAGCTGTTTGCATAAACGACCGCCAACTGCAACTGCAACATGCGCTGAGCCCAAGTATCCATGCCAATAGTTTCACTATCCTGATTCTTCTTTATTTGAATTATTTGGTCAACTGCTAAGTAATCGCCGGCAGCAGAGAAGGTGAGAAACAAAGTAGCGAAGTGCATAAGATTGTCGCCACCATTTGCATAAGCTGCACAATGATTCTGCATACTGATTAAACCAAGACACAAATAGCCGGCTGAAAATCTGGTTGCAAAACCGATTAACAAGCAGAGACTAGCGCCTATCAAAGAGTAAAAGTAGGCTTTCATAGCCCAATCTTGCTGATAGAAAAGGAGCATGATATCCAAACGCGGTCTATCTTGCCAAAAGGTATGCTTCAAATTTTCTATGCTTATAAAGGAATCCTTTCCGAACCAAGAAAGGAAATCGCCTCCAATTTGAAAAATAAAGGTCTGCAGCAAAAAAAGCGCAATCAATATTCTATAAACGCCGATTGAAGCAGGTGATATAGGCCGAAACCAAAAGTTCACCCAATTCAGCCAAATCGATTTCACTTTTCACTCGCTTTCTTTAGATCATAAGTAAAGAGGTGAGTCATTTGATCATGAGGGGGCGGATGCTCTCTTGAATAAAGTGAATTCGATCCAGGCACTGGAATATCAGACCAGAATTTGTTCAAAGATAGGTATTTGGGCGGATTCAACGAATTTTCAAAAGGTCTGGTGAGGTACTTTGCACAATCATGATAATCCCATTGGTTACCAAGGTAATAAGTGAACAAGACTATGCTTTTTTCCTTCCTAATGCCTTCGAAATAACTTAATTTATCCAGACGCGGTGGCTCAACAATCATTACCGTGCCGTCATCAAATGTTAGTTCACCACTGTAATGGCAATTTGTTTTGCGGTCGAAATGCGCATAGAATGCCCACCTCTGATCCAGGTGAAAGAAAAAGAAAAACGGTCTGACTGGCGCTAAAAGCTGATCAATGACCACGTTTTGTGGCAAAAGCCATAACGCCACAATTAGAAAATACGAAACAGAAATGATTGATAGGATTGATTGGATCAAGCAGTGAAGCTGCAACATTCAACCTTGTAACGCCCCTTTTTGAAGCATTTCCTTATGTTCTTCTGGTGGCTTTTGGGCTGGTGTTTGATTATTCGAATGTGCCGAAGAATGATCTTTCATCTTCATTGCGTCTGCATATTTCTCTTCATCAGCATGCGACACGGAACCAAGAATTTTTAGCGCTTCAAATTGATCTGCGGCGGCACCATACTGTCCCTGTGCGTAATAGGCATAAGCAAGATAACGCCTGGCTTGCACGTTGTTTGGAGCAAGTTTCACGGCCTGGGCGTAAAAGCGAATTGCATCATCCAAGTGGCTTGATTTTACAAGTATTTCTCCGGTAGCTAGAAGCCTTTGAACATCCGTTATGCTTGCAGGATCAGGCAGAACCATGTCACCGGAACTAGAACCTCCAGATGACGATGATGTTGGTGCCAACGAGATGCTGCGCTTCATAGCCCCATACTTCTTAATCATGGCTTTGGCCTGAGCATCATTAGGATCTAACTTCAAAGCATTTGTAAAATTGATGCGCGCCGCATCATAGTTGGAATCTGCTAGATACATAGCCCCACGCGCCGAGTAGACTTCTTTGCACTTGGGATTCATGGCTAGTGCCTTATCAAAATCGTCTTCGGCCGAGCGTCGCTGCTTCAGTTTCGAATAATTGACGCCTCTTTTCACATAAAGCGTAAAGCACGGTTCATGGGCAATCAAGTAATTGTAGTCTTCAATTGCGGCACTCATCATTCCGGCTTTATCGGAACATTCTGCGCGCCCTGCTCGAAGAGACAAATCGTCAGGATTCTGTTCGATTGCTTTTGAATAATCTTCAACGGCTTCTCTATTTTTTCCTAGTTCCTTTTCCAGATTTGCCTTTTTCCCGTAAAGACCTTTCATGGAGGAGCCGAGACCGAGAGCAATAAGGTCATTGTATTCGGCCAATGCTTCCGGATATCGCTTGGTTGACACCAGGCTATCAGCCCGTTGAACTTTCAATCCAGGATCGTTAGGATTAAGAGTAAGCGCTTTTAACAAGAATGCTGCTGCCGCATTATTATCCTTTTCAGCTTTTGCCACCATAGCGGAACGCTCAAGAGCTGATGCTGTTTCTTTGATGGAAAGCGACTTTTTAAGATCAGCTTTTGCTTTTGCTAATTGACCAAGTTTCAGCCAGTTGAATCCACGTATAGACAGCGCGTCATAATCTTTCGCGTTTTTCTTGAGGAGTTCGTTGCATGTTTGTATGGAATCCTGATATTTGGTTTGTTGAGTTTGAAGCAACGCCAATGTGTGTTTCGGCGCCGTACTCTTAGGATCTAGTTTCAGTGCGGCTTGAATATCTGCGTCCGCTTGGGTAAATTCGCCTAGATTTATAAACGCTTTTGCTCTCTTATCGAGATTCGCCACAGTATGGTATTTAGCGTTTTGCAAAACAGTTGTGAAATCAGCAACTGCAGATCTTTCTTGTTTGAGCTCCATGTAAAGGTTTGCTCTTTTCGATAAATAATCGAAATTGCTTGGTTCAGACGCTAAGGCTTTTGTGTAGTCCTGTACAGCTTTCGAATAATCTCCTAAGTCTTCTTCGGCTTCCGCACGCAATGCATAGAGTTGAGGAATCTTGTCACCATATTTAGTGATAGCCGCATTTGCAGCTTCGAGAGCTTCTTTAGACCTTTTTGCTTTGAGGTGCGTGGTAACGCTACTAAATGCAGTTGTCTTATCGTTTTCAGAAAGGAAATAAATAAATCCAACGACGATTATGATAATTCCAACGGCTGCCCCAACAACTTTCTGCGTCTGTCGATCCAAAACCTTCTTTTTAATCTGATGAAGAGGTACTGCTTCCATCTCGCTCTTCGTTTCCCAATTTGAAAGCGCTGCCAGAGAATGCTTGGTAGCTTTCATAGAGTGCTTATCTAGCGTATGATTTTCGAGCGAAATTTCGCTAGTGGGTGGCACCAACTTTGGTGGCACTTTTTCAGATTTCGGACTTGATTCATTTTTATTTTCAGGACTTGCTGGTAGCTTCGAGTTTGATTCAACAGCGGTGTTTTTCACGGAAGCATCGGCCCAGCCTTGTTTTAGTTTGTCGAAAGATGATGGGGGCCGGCTGCCCACTGGGCGACCATTGGAAAAGCCAAACTCTGGCATTTCCAATTTCTTGAATTCGGCTGTATTTTTCTGAGATTTAGGCAGGTCAACTCGCTTATTGTCACCTGATGCTGTAGGTCTGGGGCCAGTTGTTGACTGAGACAATTGAGACGGCGCCGGTAAACCTTTCGCGTTTATTGGAGCGATTTTCTTGTCACCGACTGTGCCTTTTGGTCCCAAAGAGCCTGGTCGAGGCAGACCCAACTTAGGCAAGTCTGTTCTGGAAGGAGCGGCAGGAATAGCAGATTTCACTGAAACTTGTGGCTCCGCCTGTTCAACTTTCGTTTCTTCTTCGTTCTTGGCTGATTGGTCAGCTTCGGTTTTTGCGGTTTCTTCTTCCGAGTGACGTTTAGCTCCCTCTCGAAATTCCTTCTTATCCGCCCATACGAGAGGTATCTCTTCCTCTTGAACCATTCGAACGGTTTCTGGAGAAGGCACGGTTATCGGTTTAAATTCCCCCGATGCCGTCGTTTTCAGTATTTGAAAAGGGTTTGGTTCGTCTGCGGCGCTGGCTTTAGCCAAGCTAGGTTTTTCATTGACTTTATCAGACGCAGGAATCGCGACTTCTTTGGAAGCAGGCGATTCTTCGTTGGGCTGCTTGACGGACTCTTGCGCAGTTTCTTTGGGTACTTCTTTAACGGCTTCTTTGGCTATTTCTTTCGCTGCTACTTCTTTGGGCGCTTCTTTAGGCGCTTCTTTAGGCGGTTCTTTAGGCGCTTCTTTGGCTATTTCTTTCGCAGCTACTTCTTTGGGCGCTTCTTTCTCAGCTATTTCTTTGGGCGCTTCTTTAGTGAGTTCTTTAGGAGCTGTATCTTTAGGCGCTTCTTTGGTTACTTCTTTGTCAATTTCCTTGGCAGTTTCTTTCTCGGCCTCTTTGCCGTTTCGCTTGACAGCAGGATAATCACCACTTATTGCGGCCTTCATCCGCCGCAACGCGTCAAATCCGTGTTGTTTTTTTCGAGTGAGGGCTGAATCGTCGCTCGGATTATCCGCACTCGTGTCTTTTTCTTCGGTTTCCACTACCAAAACCTTCCCCGCGCCAGAGAACTTTATGCCCGTTTTTACTGTAATTTACTACCCATTAGAACCAAACTTAAGGGGATTTGGTTATTTTGAGCTATTGGCATGCGTTAAGAATCTCTATTTTGGTTCGTTCTTCTTGGAAATTACCGTAAGGTACATGGCACAACCGAAGACGATACAAACCAAAAACATCCCAAACTGGGCGAAAAACCAAAATATCTCCATGATGAACGGCGTGAATATAAAGCCGAGCACCCAGAGGAATATTGGTATGGCGATGAAAAAAACAGGAGCGCCGACTATAGTGGCGCGCCAGAGCCATTTTTTCAATATGAACTCATCGCTGACAGTGGCAATCTCTCGCAGCATTGCTTCGTCACCGCCGGCGTTTTTAAGCTCCATGTTACGTAGCCAGGAAGAAAGAAAAGCTTTTGACTCATGAACTAGGCCAGTGTTAGGCATTCAAAACTCCTTGATCACTCCATTACATAATCCCAGATTTTCCAACTTCACGCTGCCATTTTAAACATATGGATATTCGGTTTTAGGTTCTGAGGAACCCAAACTCAACCGGACCGGCCCGTACATCCACCCCGTAATAACAAGGTAGTTTCGGTCCCGAAAATACCGGGAACAACTTGAGCGCTACCGGATCTAACTAAAAGAATTTGGCTAGTCACGATGACTCCCTCGAAAGTCTTGAATTTCTACTATGCCACTACATTCAGTGTTGGCGTCGTTCTAAGTTTTCTTTTGGCACATTTGGTAAAAAGCAATGAAATCGGCGTCCGCGGAGCCGCAGTCCTTAATTTAACGATAAACGTCTTTTTTATAATGATACTGCCACTGGTACTGGATTGGGCAGAAAGCCGTTATTTCAAGGCCAGATTTCTGCTTCTTGAGGAGCTCGCTGCAACAAATCCAGAAGTTGCTGCAGTTTTGCGAGAACAATGCAGTCGTTTAGCAATTCTCAATCTCCGTCTAGCCATAGTGCACAGTTCGGATCTTGAGCTATTTTCTTATGGCTTGTGGCGCACCAACCCTCGCCTTATTGTCTCTGATTCATTCTTGAGCCTGGAAGAGCAAGCGCGTGTTATTCCCAGCATAGAAGCTGAATTGGTTCGTTTCGCAACGCAAGATAAGACAATGATCTTTCTGATGTTTGCTGCCTTGCAGGAAATACTGCAGCTGTTTTTACTGGTTCGTTTCTCGTTTTAACCAGTCAGCATCTCTAAGCAGGTCCGTTTTCACTTGGTTCTGCAAATGCTTTTGCTTGAAAGACTTCAAAGAACGCTCCCTGCATCCATCCATCCGGGTTCAATCCAGCCTTTATAGAAAGTTGCGTCAACGTCTCCGTCAGGTTCCAACCGAACTCGCGTGCCACTTTCGGCAGAAAAACCGACTGCTGATTTTGTTTATTCAAAATGATGCCATCAATACCAAGCCTTATCTGACGCCAATTTTCAATCGATTGTGGTGATGTCAGTACGCTCACTTCAATAGATATATTAGGCATTTCTTCTTCTGTAACGGGCCCAAAACGAGGATCGCTCGTTGCTGCGCTAACTGCATTGTCAATCACGGCTCTTAATAAGGACTTAGCGGGGTAAATGTACCCAATGCAACCTCGCAATTGCTTTTCGTGAAAAGCTATTTTATTGCTTTCGACTTTGCCCTTAGATTTAACCTGTGGAAGCATTTTGTAGAGGGTGACAAAAACACCGTGCGCTTTTTTGAACTTATTTTCTTGTTCTGGCGTGAACTGTTTATCAAGTACGGTAGGTTCGGAACGAAGGTGAGCATAAATAGCCTCTCTAGCCAGTCTCGTAAGGACAATGCCATCCTCTTCTGTCAGCTCATCTAAGTTGTCGCCGGCAGAAACGTTTGTCCAATCGTTCTTATTGCTTGAAAATACAATGGCAAGATAGCTCACCGAGTTCTCTTCCGGATCGTAAACGATTTGCTGTGAAGTCCTGTACTTTAACAAGCTAGCGTGGCATTCTGCCGGAAGCATTGAGAGCAGAATAGCGCAGGGAAAGAAACCACATATGGTGTCACGAGTTTCTTCTCTAAAAGTCATGAAAGCATCCAAATCAATGCGTTCGAGACACTCAAAGGCTCGCGCATCGAGGCGTTTTATATTCTCTGGAATATTCTCGCTAAAAGGCTGATAATCAAAGCGGGGACCGTAATGCGTGAAGTCGGAACTGACAATGACGAGATCATTCTCCTTCAGATAGCGCCGTAGAATTCGGCCGGTCAAGTATATGTCTCGTCCGTCTGCCATGCTTCCCACAGCAAGGGGAACGATCGGAATATCTCCTAAAGTTTGCCGAATGAGCGGCAATTGCAGTTCGAGCGAATGCTCTTGATCGTGTACCTGTGCTATTGCTCGGAAAAACGGAAAATGACTTAGCTCTTGTACAACCGTTTGATCCACTTTGAGCTCACCAAGCGGCGTTTCAAAAGTTGCCTGGCTTGGGAGTGCCACACCCCGAAAAGCGCAATAATGGCTTGGCCCAATTAAAAAGACACGCTTTGCTCCACAACCGCGAACCTTCTCATAAGCAAAGGCTGCTGTCTGTCCTGAAAATGCATAACCGGCGTGAGGAACAACCAGGGCAAGCACATTTTTGCCCACCGGCAGATTGCTCGGAAAGGCCATCTCTATTGGCCGTGCTTCCATTTCTTTTTCGGCATGCTCAAGGTATTTCGATAGTTGCTCTTGCAACTGGTTCGCATTGGAGTCATACCAGGTGCCTGCGAAACGCGGCATCCTGACGCCGTGTAAAAAATCGAACGCTCCGCTAAAAAACTTATTCATGCAAGACCAAACTGGCAAAGGAGTCTTACTTTGTTTCCGGGTTACTTTCAGTGTTTGTAGTAGGAGCCGACGTTTCCTGAGGTTGGGAGTTGCCGCTTTGAGGCGGTGCAGTTTCTTGAGGTTGGCTGTTTCCGGCTTGGGAAGCCGCATTCTCTTGCGGCTGAGTGCTGCCGGCCTGCGGTGCGGACCCTTTAGCAACTGGAATGGGATCTATGCGCAGACCAACACTGGAATTGCTGTCACCGTGCGGATCTGCGGTGGAGGTGAAGGTAACCGTTAGTTTGCCGGGAGCATTCGAGCCAGCCGGAAAATGCTCGAGTGGTTGGGATTTTTCAAAAGCAATGGTGGCGCTATCAAGGGCAACAGAATCAGCTTTGCTATGAGCTGTACTGACATCCGTTGCCGTTCCGGACG
The DNA here is from genome assembly GCA_903970355.1 of Actinomycetota bacterium. Classification (GTDB taxonomy): domain Bacteria; phylum Cyanobacteriota; class Vampirovibrionia; order Obscuribacterales; family Obscuribacteraceae; genus CAJCIF01. Next base: position 4,365 of record CAJCIF010000356.1, on the reverse strand, counting down.
GGTCTACGACCGCTTCCAAAATGACGACATTTTTGCCGTCTGGAACCGTCCAGTTGTTAATGAGGCGAACGCGAAGCCTGCCGAGATACCCTTCCATCGCTTTACTGTTGCCAGGAGCGGGCCGGGCTGCCGGTTTGCGGGCGACACCATGATGCTGTGCTAAAGCGGGTTGATTTAAGAGCACTGCCATATCTATATATATGAACGCCGCAAAAGCCACACCAATCAAAACTTGATTGCCGACCAGACTCCTTAGAACGTTGCCTTGTTGCATTCGTCACACCTCACTTACAGAAGCGGGACTCTTCTCTTTGAAGATACCAAATGAAGAGGTATATCCGTGCAGAAAAGTGGTGCCGCTCACGGGGCCAATTTCACCATTACAGAAAAAACCACTAAGCGGAATTTCGCCAAGATATGCTCGAAAACCGTCTGTGTCGTGATTGGGTGAACCATATAGGTAAGTCCCGCGCCCTAGACAGGAGAACAACAGAGCCCCTTCGCGTCTGGCGCCATTGGAATTGTTATCCACATATTTTTTTAAGACCAGGCGAAGATCTTCTGATGAAGTGGCAGCGTCACGGACATGAAACTGAACAGTGCGCTCATTCCGCAGCATTTCTGCAATGACCAGGGCTCCGGATTTTGGCTCGATGCCGACTATATTACGAATCAGAAAATCGCCCACTCCAAAACTGCTTTTGAATTCATCCATAGCAAGTCCGAGGAAAAGAGAATTTTTGGCCAACTCTTGTTCTGAATCCGAGAGACTCTCAAGCAGATCGCGCAATACAATTAAAGCCGGCTTGCCATCAAGATCATAGAGAATATTATGGTCGCAGCGGGAGACGCGCATCGGCATACCAATAGGCCGGCATCCTTGTGCAACAACAGTTTCAAGGGTGACATTGCCGGCGATGGCAACACCAACGGCCCCGCGCTTATGTATTCCGTCATTTAAGAAGAGAACATTTTTGCCTGGCCCGTCCGCTCCGCTTGCCAGACCGCCAATTTTGGCAGAGTGCGGGAAGGCAAAATCAAGGCCTTCGACAAGGGCTTCAATCCTAAAAGAGAAGGGTTCGGGCAAGAGGATGAAAGCCGGTTCGTCAGTGCCTTTCATTCCGACCAGTTCTTCCCAGCGATCAGGACCGGCATCCAAATCAGGCAATTGATCATCTGTTATGTGGATGGCTTTGAGCTCGCCGCCCGGGAAAACTGCACCCGAAATGACGATTCCACTTTCATCTTCCACCTCATTGCCGCCGCCGATCAAACCTCCGGCCGAGCACCCAATCAAGACCTGAGGCGATAGAAGTTTGTGGAGCGTTTGACCAATTTTTTTATAACTCTTGGCAAACTGCGGGGAAACGAAGGTCAAAACCAGGTCCGGCTTTTCACCGTCCAACTCACTGAGAGCTTCCCGGCAAGAATTCGCCAGGGCTTCAACAAGCTTCTCTTCATCTCTAATTGCCGGTTTCGACAGGACGGAACACCATTTCATCTTCGGACCTCATCTGTGTTGACGCAAATAATAGAACGCCGTGGCGGGTAAAACACTTAAGGGCGAGCGTGATTTTTGCACGCTCAATAACATTTTCAGTATTGACAGTTATAGACGACTGGTCTAATCTGAGTGATGGAGGTATCACCTGTGCCGGGAACTACTACAAAAGAATCAACCAAAACGCTTTTACTCGAGAAGGGCACCGAAATCATGCTCGAGAAAGGCTATAACAATACCGGTATTATGGAAGTTCTCCAGTCAACCGGTGTTCCCAAAGGCTCCTTCTATCATTATTTTGAGAGCAAGGAAGATTTTGGACTGCAAATTATCAATTATTTCGACCAGGCTTCAAAAGAGAAACTGAGAACGACTGTGCTGAATCAGTCTATCTCTCCGCTCCAAAGACTTAAATCCTATTGCGAACTGGGCATCGAGCATTTCCTCTCGCAAAAATGCCGCAAAGGATGCTTAATCAGCAATCTAAGCCAAGAAATGGCCGATCAAAACGAGATTTTTAGAGCCCGTTTGCTCGAAATTCAAAACGAAAATACAAAAGTATTTGCCACTTGCTTGAAAGAGGCTCAGGAAGCGGGAGAAATCAGCAAGAGTTTCAATACAAACGATTTGGCCGAGCTTTTTCAGGCCGCCTGGGGCGGCGCTGTGATGCGCTCCAAAATTTGCAAGACTGTTGAACCCATGCAGTCGTTTATGGACATGATGTTCGGTAGAATGCTCACGCCTTAAGGGTGGGAGATTTTGTCGCAGCTTCTTCTAAAAGTCTATTCGCCTCAATGGCAATAGCCAGTTCTTCTTTTGTATGAACCACAAGAGTGTGGATTTTAGCTGTTTTGCCAGAGATATCGCGATCTTGAGAACTGGTTGTTTTGTTCATCTCAAGATCGATTGTCACTCCCAGAAAAGCTATTTTTTCAGCAACCGCTTGGCGAACGGCTGAGGAGTTCTCGCCAACGCCGCCGGAGAAAGCAAGCACATCGAGTCTTTGAAGACGGGGCACGAGACTGGCGACACTTGTGGCAATGCTCTCAACATAGACATCGAAAGCAAGGGCAGCCCGCTTATGGCCATTTGTTCTTGCCTGTTCGATTTCACGCATATCTCCTGAGAGACCGGACAATGCCTTCAGTCCCGATTCTTTATTTAAAACTTCCAAAAGCTCTTCTGGCGAATAACTACCTTTAGTGAGCAAGCTGAGAATGAGGCCGGGATCGATCGAGCCGCTTCTTGTTTGCATGACTATGCCTTCAAGCGGCGTGTACCCCATGGTAGTCATAACCGAAATACCACCTTTAACAGCGCACAGCGATGCACCGCCCCCGAGGTGACAAGTAATGATGTTCACATCCGCTAACTGCCGGTTCAGTATGTGGCTCGCTCGCCGCGCGATATAACGATGGCTGATGCCATGGAAGCCGAAGCGCTTGATGCCAAGCTTTTCATACCATTCATAGGGGCCCGCATAAATGCTTGCCGTCTCGGGCAGGGTGTGATGAAAGGCCGTATCAAATGCAGCAAATTGCGGGACATTGGGAAAAACTTTTTGACTAACCTCAATCCCTTTCACGTTCTCCGGCACGTGGTCTGGAGCGAGCTCACGGTAGCTAACCAGGTCTTTCAATACTGTTTCATCAAGTAGTACAGTTTGAAAATATTTACCGCCACCATGGACGATGCGATGTCCTACTGCCGAAACTTGCTTTTTATCTCCGCATATTTTTTCCAAGAGGGCTTCGATAACCGCGTCTCTATCGGTTACATCCTTCTCTTCATGCTGCTTTTCATGATCTGCCGTTTCGATTTTGATAACCGCTTTGTTGGCCTGCCAATCGATCTGACCGTTGGCAATTGGGTCAACAGGATTTTCAATTGAGGCACCACTTTTGAGATCGAAGAGCGAAACTTTCAGGCTGGTTGAGCCGGCGTTAATGACAAGGATGCGCATATAGTGCAGTTCCTAAATTGATCGAAAAGGGCGGTTTTAGCCGCCCTTGCCATACTATAAACCTGGTTCCGTCATCTTGAACGGATCTAGAAGTTCTTTCAATTTTTCATCGCTCAATTTAGTTTTTTGTTTGGCGACTTCTCTCACTGTTGAATTCGTTTTGTAGGCTTCGTGGGAAATTTGCGCGGCAACATCATAGCCAACTTCCGGAACTAGAGCCGTGCAAAGAGCCAGCCCCTTCTCAACCATTTCCGGTCCATGATTGGTTGCTTTCAAACCTTCAACGCACTTTTCCGAAAAATTATTGACGACTGCTCCTAGCAATTCAATTGATTGCAATAAATTGAAGGCGGCAACGGGCATCATGACGTTCAGTTCAAAATTGCCTGATTGACCGGCAATTGTTATTGTGGCATCGTTACCAATTACCTGCGCAGCTACCATGCAGACAGCTTCTGCGATCACCGGATTAACTTTGCCCGGCATGATCGAACTGCCCGGCTGCACTTCCGGCAACTCAATTTCACCAATGCCGGCGCGTGGCCCGCAACCAAGCCAACGGATATCATTGGCGATTTTCATAAGACTGACAGCAATTGTTTTAAGCTCGCCTGATGCCTCAACCACCTCATCAAGAGTGCTTTGCGCTTGAAAGTGATTTGATGATTCTTTAACGGTAATGCCGACTTCTTTAGAGAGCTTTTGCAATACTTTGCCTGCGAATTCCGGGCGTGTATTGATACCGGTACCAACAGCGGTGCCGCCAAGAGCAACGTGCGAAAGTCTTTCTTCTATACGCTGAACTCTTTCAAGGGCGCGTTCAATTTGGCCTGAGTAGCCGACGAACTCCTGTCCAAGCCGTATTGGTGTTGCGTCTTGCAAGTGAGTTCGTCCTGTCTTA
>CAJCIF010000355.1 GCA_903970355.1 Actinomycetota bacterium | reverse complement strand
TATATGTAATGACTCCATATACAAGGATAAACAGCTTATTCATTGCCAGCGAACCTCCAGAGCCTATTAAGTGACTACCCGAAGTTTCCCAGTACAGTGCCAGAGCATGCACCAAAGCATCAACCAAAAACATGAATAAGTTTAGCCGAATTTACAGGTTTGACTGCTATTTGAAACTCAATCAGTCTTTCCTTTAAGAAGTTGATTCGTCATCGCAGTTGCAGCTGCCTCGGAAGTGACTCCGGGTGTGCCAATTTTGCCAATGATCGATTTCTCTAAGCGATCTTGATCGGCGGCTTGTTGTGCCTCGCGCGTTTGTCTTTGTTCTTCCGTTTCGGCGCTAATTGGCACCTGAAGCGTTCCCCGAAAGTTAGTGAAGGTATAGGCTTCACGGCCATCAGCCATTGTTGTTTCCAGAAGGTGTGGAACCAAATTCAAGTGAGAGGAACCGTTTTGCTGGAGTTGGTCTACCAGATTGGCGCGATATTCAGGGCTTGTGGTATTTCTCATATCAATGAGTGATTTTTCGAGATCAGCTTTGGCCTGGGCATCGCCTTTTAAGGCTTTTCCGGCAAGGTCGTCAATTGCATCAGCGCGTGTTTCTATGGGGACAGTATCGCCTGGATGGTTTAAAGCCATGGCATACATGCTCAGGCGCCCGTCTGCATCGGTAAAGTGAACATCAGGAAGTAACTTTTTGGCTCTTAAATCCGCGATGATAGCGGATTGTTCCGTTTTGCCGCCCTTAAGGCTCACAAAATCGGCCATCATCGTTTTATAGACATCTTCATTTACGCTTTTGTCGTCCCGGTGAAGCCCCTGAGACTCACCAAGAATGCGCTGTTCGTCTTTATTCCAATTTTCCGGCAGTGCCATAAACCGTGTTTCCTGAACCTTTCAATCTCCGGCCTATTTGGCTTTTACCCAATTTGGGGCAGGTGTAGACGGTCTGGATTAGACGGGCAATTTTTGGGGTGAAATGCAAAATACACCCACAGGATGCAACATAAGAAAGCGTGAGCCTTCTGCAAAAGCGATTCGTTTAATGTAGTCGAGCACCTCGCTGCGCAAACTCTTGGAGATGTTGTCGGAATTACACAGAAGGAAAAAATTGAGCAACAAACGGCCGGTCGGCCGACTGGTAAAGCATTCGGTGACGTCTGTCACGCTGTTGATGACATCAAATAAATGCTTGATGTTTTCGTGCTCGAGCAGCTCCTTTAGCTGTTCCGCACTGAATACGAGAGAAAGCTTTCCGGTTGCTTTCTTGGTAAATCGAATGCGCAGATCCTGAGAGCCGGCTGTCATAGAGTTGAATGTCAAAATTAGTCCATTTGGTTTTAGAAGTTCAAGTGATTTTTTAATGGCGCTGGCACGATCTGAAATGAAATAAAGGCAGTGTGTGAAGTGGATGAGATCATATTGTTTTGGATCTTGCCTGACAAACTCTTCAAATGAACAATTTTGTACGTTCAGTTCAACGTTTTGAATTCGGCGAGCAATAAAATCCGTTTTGAAATGTTCAAGCATCCCGTTGTTGGGATCTATGGCCGTATAGTGCAGTCGAGGTGCGAGTTTCTGTAGTATCGGAATGGCCGCAAGATCGAATTCACCGTAGCCTGTTCCCACACTTAAAACAGACAACTCCTCCTTTTCATTGACAATAAATTCGGCGTGTTTCTGCAGCCATTCAAGCATAAGTTCGGCTTGATTTGTCTTGGTTCGATAGGCTGCAAACGCTGCCGCATACTCGCTCTCGCTAAGCGAGGGCGCCAGTTGGTTTTGTGTCATACAGGATTGTCAATGGAAATTCCAGAAAGCAGAACCCGCATTATGATACTAAATCAATTCAAAATAGTTTCGTTGATTTTTGAGACTGCTTGCTAGGACAACGTTTCATTGGTTTTGCTTTTGTTCCGGTAGTGCATTATCAGCATGACCATGGCAGCCAGGGAGAGGACAAGCCAGATAACGCTAACCAAAAGCGGGGCCTGCATCGCTCCGAATTTGATGCTGTCCAGGCGCAATGGTTCTATTAGAATGCGACCAACGGAATAACCGGCCAAAAATAGCAGTGCTGTCAGACCCGGCAATTTCCTGAATTTGACGAGTGCAAAATTGTACAAAACCAAGAACAACAGTAAATCCCAGACTGATTCATACAAAAAAGCGGGATGAAAAAATGAGTTATGCTCAAAGCCGATTGGCCTATGTTCCTCGGAAATGAAAAGCTTGAGTGGGAAATTGTCTGGCACCGGTTGTCCAAACAACTCAGAGTTGAAAAAGTTGCCCCATCGTCCAATTGCCTGGCCCAGAGGGATAACTGAGGCAAAAAGGTCAGCAACCTGCAAAGGCTCTAAATTCTCTTTTCGGCAATAGAAAAATCCTGCCAACGCACCGCCTATGATGCCGCCGTGAATAGACATGCCACCATTCCAGGTGGCACCAATCTCGGCAAGATGAGTTTGAAAATAACTCCAGCTCAGTAAGACATAATAAAGACGTGCACCAACGATACCGCCAATAAAGGCAACGAGAGCGGCATTGATAATTTTTTCGCTATTGAAGCCCCATTCAGTAGCGCGGCGAGACAAAACAAAAGTTCCGCATATAAATCCCAGTGCAATCAGGACGCCGTACCATCGAACGGCAAACGGACCGAGCTTAATTAAGATTGCGCCTGGCGATTGAAACTCCATGAGATACCCTTTGGATAGAGGCTGTAAGAGAAATAATTGGACAGCATAGCAAGCAGAAAGATGTTATGCTCGCTACCTTCAAGAATTGCTCCGGCTGTCAGGAGGAACCATGGCACGCGGAAAGTCTCGGTGGATCTGCCAGGAGTGCGGCTTTCAAGCATCAGCATTCCTGGGGCGCTGCACTGATTGCGGTAGTTGGAATTCTCTTGTTGAAGAGAAAGTCCAGGAAGATTCATTCGTTCAACGTCGATTGAGCATTGCCACATCAGCAAAAGCAGTGAATGCTCTTGCTGGTCCAATATTGCTCAACAAGGTTAATGCATCTGATGCAGATCGCATGTCCACTGGTATTAGTGGCCTGGATGAAGTACTTGGTGGTGGGCTTGTGCCGGGCAGTGTCGTCTTGTTAGCGGGGGACCCGGGTATCGGCAAATCCACCCTTCTTTTGCAGGTGGCAAAAGCAATCAGTCTCAATGAAAAGGTACTCTATGTAAGTGGGGAAGAATCAGCTGCCCAGGTGCAATTGCGCGCCAAGCGTTTGGACATAGACAGCGAATTTCTATATGTAGATGCCGAGCAAAATATATCCTCGATCTACGAACGTATAACAGGTGATCCAGCCAGGCTTGTCATTCTTGATAGCATCCAATCCGTCTATCATCCTGAAATTACAAGCGCACCAGGCTCTGTTAGCCAAGTTCGCGAATGTGCTCAGGCTCTTGTGAATGCCGCTAAATCGAATAACATCGCCACAATCATTGTTGGTCACGTCAACAAAGAAGGTTCTATTGCCGGTCCAAGAGTTTTGGAACATATGGTTGATGTCGTTCTGCAGTTTGAAGGTGACCGCACTCGGCAATTGCGAATTATTCGGGCCGGCAAAAATCGATTTGGATCAACATCAGAAATAGCAATTTTTTCAATGGACGAAAGTGGATTGACGGAAGTCGATAATCCAAGCGCTATTTTTCTGGGTGAGAGATTGTCACAACCGGGTCGCCAGGCCCCGAGTGGCACGGCGGTTATTGCTGGAGGAGAGCGCAATCGTACCCTTTTGCTTGAGGTGCAAGCGCTTGTGACGACAACTTCTAATCCTGCTCCGCGACGTGTTGCAAACGGTTGGGATTACAATCGCTTGTTGCAGATAATTGCAGTGCTCGAAAAAAAGACGGGCCTTTTTATGGGCCGTTCCGATGTTTATGTCAATGTCGTGGGCGGGTTGGAATTTGAAGATCCAAGCGGAGACTTAGGCATTTCAACGGCAATTGCCACTTCATTACTGGACCGCTCTATAGACCCAGGATTGGTTATTATTGGGGAAGTCGGCCTAACCGGTGAAATTCGACCGGTAGCTCATCTAGAAACAAAATTGAAAGAAGCAGCCAGACTTGGGTTCACGCGCGCCATTGTGCCGGATGGAAAGAATTTGCCAGGGTCAGGCAAGCTCAAGGTAACGGGCGTACAATCTTTAGCAGATGTTCTGGCGCTTGTAATGCCGGGCGCCAGTCTTAAGCCGAATGCTTCCTGAGTCCAGCTAGTTTTCACGACAGAACGATGCCTAGTTACGCTCCTACCGAACAACTAACTCAGCAGCTTGCCACCGTACCGGATGCTCCCGGCGTTTATCAATTCAAAAACGCTGAAGGGGAGATCATCTACATAGGCAAAGCTTTGAGTTTGAGGAGTCGCGTGCGTTCTTATTGGAACGATAACGCCTGGCGTGAACGTCCCAAGCTTGCCGTTTTGATGCCAAAGGTGAGTGAGATCGATCTGATCGTCACCAACTCTGAAAAGGAAGCATTGATACTGGAAGCGAATTTGGTGCGCAAGCACATGCCTCGTTATAACGTTGCACTCAAAGATGACAAAAAATATCCATGGCTAGCAATTGAATATGACGTGAAGTTCCCGCGCCTCATCATGGTGCGCGATCCAGTGCGATACAGGAAAGAACACCCAAAAGCTCGCATATTTGGACCCTACGTTGAAACCGGCATGATGTGGCAAACGGTTCGTGTTTTGAGAAAAGTATTTCCGATGAGACAGCGGAAAACACCATTTTTCAAAGACAGACCGTGCATGAATTTTCACATTGGGCTTTGTCTAGGACCTTGCCAGAATTTAGTGGAAGAATCTTTCTACAACAACATGGTAAGCCAGGTGGAATTGTTTCTTGCCGGCCGGCAAAGCGAAGTTGTCCAGCAAATGCGGGCTGAAATGGAATCGGTTGCAGAAGCGCTGCAATTTGAGCAAGCAGCCAAAATACGAGATCGATTGGCTGCCCTGGAAACGGTTATTCAAAAACAACAGGTTGTATTTCAAAACCAAAAGGTCAGTCAGGACATTATTGCAGAAGCGCACACCAACAAGCTTGTGTCCATTTGTTTGATGAGAGTGCGCGAGGGTAAGTTGATATCTGCTGAAGTAGTAAACATCCATTTACACGATCGCACATCATGGGACGAAGCCTACCAGACTTTCATCGATCAGTACTATACAACTTGCGAAGACATTGCCATTCCGCGCGAGCTTGTCCTTCAACACCCCATCGAAGATGGTGCTGCTCTTGTGGAACTCTTGAGTGGACGAGCAAATAATGTCGTCAAACTGCACTTGCCGCAGCGTGGCGATAAAGTAAGTATGGTGCAAATGGCAATGAAAAACGCCGAGCTGGCTCTCGAAAAAGAAACCCAGGCCCAGACGAATGAGGATGCACGGGTTCTCCGCATACTCACCTCGCTGCAAGAAGATCTGGGCATCGCAAAATTACCAAGGCGAATAGAGTGTTTCGATATTTCGAATATTCAGGGGACAGATAACGTAGCCAGCATGGTAGTGTTTGAAAATGCAGTAGCAAAGAAATCTGATTATCGACTGTTTAAAACAAGGACAGTGGAAGGACTGCCGAATGATTTTGCTTCCATGAAAGAAGTGGTGTCAAGAAGATATGGCCGCCTGAAAGCTGAGAATAAGCCCTTTCCCGACTTGATAATCATAGATGGCGGCAAAGGCCAACTCAGTGCAGCATGCGAAGCTCTTGCCGAATTGGAGATAACGGGGCAAGAAATTGTTGGTCTTGCCAAAAAGCAAGAAGAAGTTTTCTTTCCAAACAACTCCTCGCCGCGCCTTTTGTCTCGGCGCAGTGAAGGGCTATTTCTCCTGCAACGCACGCGTGATGAAGCGCACCGTTTTGCCATTACCTATCACCGCAAATTGCGCGCTAAAAGAAGCCTCAAGTCAAACTTTGATGATTTGCCCGGCATCGGACCAGCTCGCCGTAAGATGCTTCTCGATTATTTTGGATCTTTTGACAAATTCAAAAATGCATCGTTACAAGAATTGCAAGCGGTTCCGACCTTGCCCAAAAACGTGGCAAGCAAGATCTTCGCAACATTGCACGGTGAAAGTTCTTAGCTATTTGACCTTGACGATCGGAAATTCGTAAGTAGCGGTAAAGGTCAAGTTCTGATCGGAAGTGAACATGTCCTTCAAGAAGCTGAAGAATTTGATTGGCAACGTCACCGTCGTTTTGGTAGTGAGCTGAACGTACGGTGATGTTTGCGTATTAGGTGGGTTGCCGCCGTAATCTTGATATACGATGGGTGTTTGCAAAACGGGTGAGCCAACATATGTTGTCGTATTTTGTTTGTGTGAAATCAAAATTGTTTGGGCAAGAGTAGTTGCTTGAGCCGCTGTATTTCCTTGGGCAGCAGCGCGGGCGGCGTCACGGCATGCCGTATCGTTCATGAAGGCACCGTAAATCAAAAGACCAACGTGTACCGCTATGCATGCGAATATGGATAACAGAAACGATCCGGCTGTAAGTTCAACGAGCAAGTCTCCTTTGGGAGATCTCAAATTTTGTTGAATGCGTTTTTGCAATTTAAGCGCGTCCATGTTGTTATCTCCCAAGGTTCTAAGAGTTAATAGTCGCCACGTGAATTGGCTACGATTTCTACCAATCGCCGAGCGATTTTTTCGAAGGTGATTTCAAGTTGGCTGCTGTCTGTAACCAAGTTGAATGTCGCACCGTGTCCGGATATCGCAGCAATACCGCCAGAAGTTGGATTGGGGTCGGTATCATTCAGGATGGCTATTTCGCCAGACTGAATTGCTGGAATTTGGGCAAGCCCGATTGTGTAAACTGGAATGCCGGCTGCTCCTGCCGCCACAGCTGCTGCTCTAGCCTTGGCTTTTGCAAAGGCGAAAGTCGGATCGAATCCACCTGGACCTGTTGGATCTGTCGGTTCGCCATCTGTGAAAAGAAGAATGGCTTTAACGCTGCCAGTTCGTCCGTTCGTTTGGAGGTCGTTTAGGGCTTGATAAATGGCACCACCAATATCTGTTCCTCCTAAAGCGACGGTGCTCTGGACAGCCGATACAACAGAGTTGTAATTGGTTTGGGCAAGGGCTGGGTTGAGTGCAATAAATGGCAATGGATAGGGGGCGGAAGCTCCATAAGGTGGAGGGACGTTGTTATAGTTGACGTTGTCGGTAAACTGCTGATAGGTGTTGCCAGCTATGGTTACGATGTCTGGAGAGACTGTCGTACCAACTTCCTCATCGAATCCGGACAGTCCGAAGTGGCAATCTGTGTCCGTGTTTAAGATGTCGCAAAAAAGCAAAGTGGCGGCTTGGGATTGAGCTATAGGTTGGAGCTGAGTGGCTGCGGCCGCATAATATGCCGCCTGA
>CAJCIF010000354.1 GCA_903970355.1 Actinomycetota bacterium | reverse complement strand
CAAGATGCCCGCCAAAAGCCGCTCCTACACCACCACCGCCATAACCGATTACTCCAACTTCGTAGTAATCGCGAATGCCTTCCGACTTAGCGCATTTAATAACAAGATTTTGCAGTAACTTATTTATCGCATCTGCCAGACCATGAGATTTTGGACGTTGGCCCTCAGAGGACGGAAACGCATTTTGCATCGATCCAGATTGATCGATCAAGAAAAGGAAACAAGAAGGATTTGTTCTACTGACTTCGGCGGTGTATGGCATGTGCTAATTCTAGCGCGAAGAAAATGGGGCAGGTACGGCAGGATCTGGCACAAACCAAATCAACCTCTCTTGGCAACAAGCGTATGGCGTCGTAGCATAAGAGGGCGGGTATTATTCTCCTGTTAGCTGAGGAAACTAAGTGAGTTGGCCGACTCCCCAAGACTATAACGAGTCCATGCAAGCGCCCTGGTTAAACCTTTCCGATCGCTCATTGCGAAGCGGTAAGCCGGCTTTGGATTTTCTGGGTTTGCCGCGCCCAATGACCGGAGCCTTTGCAAGCGTATATCGGCTTGATTTCGAAAACCGCAGTTATGCGATCAAATTGTTTTTACGCAAGATACCGGACCAGGAACTGAGATATACGGAACTTAGCACCGCTATCAACAGTAAGGAGCTCGTCTACACGGTTGGTTTTCAATATCAACCAGAGGGCATCAAGATTCGGGGCGCCGACTATCCAATTCTAAAAATGGACTGGGTTGAGGGCGACAATCTGGATGTTTTTGTAGGGAACCACGTTACTGAACATAGAACAATGACTCTGCTGCTTCACCATTTTAAAAAGATGGTCGGTCGCTTGCGGCAACATGGTGTCGCCCACGGTGATCTTCAGCATGGCAATATACTTGTAAAAGATGCTGAACTTAAACTTGTAGATTATGATGGAATGTTTGTACCCAATCTGAGAAGTTACACCAGTAACGAACTCGGGCATCCTAACTACCAACTTCCCACTCGCACAGGCCGGCACTTTGGCCCATATCTCGATAATTTTTCTGCCTGGTCTATTCATACATCGCTTCTTTGTCTGAGCATTGACCCATCCCTCTGGGAAAAATTATCTGGTGGCGATGATTGCCTGCTTTTCCGCCGCTCAGATTTCGAAGAACCGCTTGCTTCGCCGACATTCAGGTTGTTGGAAGATCATCCGTCCGATCAGATCAAAGAAAATGCAAAGCTTTTGAGATACATGTTGATGTATCCACCGGAACAAGTTCCAAATCTCGATGACAATTTGGTAAGCGTCAAACAATTACCAGCGATCAAGGAATCAAAACTATCTGCTGAACCAATCTCGCTAGCGGAATCAATCAAGGCCGCTGCAAACAAAGCAGCCGCGGGAGGAGATGGTCTACCAGATTGGATGCAGCCAGGTCCTTCGAACGCTCCCAAGGTCATAAGCCGAGCATCAAATACCATTGGTCAATGGCCGAGGTTCGAACAATATAAGCAAGCTCTTTCCGATCCGGCCTTTGCCTTTGAAGACCCGGAGCTAAAAGAAGGAAGATATATTCCCGAGAAGAAGGGATTAGGGACTAATGGCTTCGTGTTTCACTTGCGATGCGCAGATCGCCATGTAGCAATAAAGTGCTTCAAGAATTTCATATCAGATCGACAGCTCAGATTCGAAAAGATCGCTAAGCATATAAATGGCCCAGCCCGACGGTATTTTTTAGATTTTCGATATCTTCCACACGGCATAAGAGTAGGTGAATATTGGTATCCGGTACTCGTTATGGAATGGGTCACTCCGAGCCTTAGTGAGTATATTCATACACAACTCCGTTTTGGAGCAAAGCTAAGCGGCCTCAGTCAACGTTTTAAAACGATGATCGACGCTTTGCAAATTCTTGGTATCGCCCACGGTGACCTTGAACCTGATAATCTTGCGGTCGTCAAAGGAGAATTCAAACTTCTCGACTACGACGGCATGTATGTTCCCGAAATGGAAGGAATGAAAGGAATAGAGCGCGGACATCCAGCTTTTCAGCACCCTTCTCGCAAAGTCACCGATTTCGGACCCAAGCTTGATTATTTTGCCGCCTGGCTCCTTGATGCCGAATTAACGTATTTAACGGTCGATCCGGAACTGTGGTTGCAGGCTGAGATACGCGCACAAAATGCATCAAAATCTCCTGCGCAAATGGGCGAGATCACCTTCATAGATGTTCACCCATCTAAGCAAGTTCGCCTTACTGGTGATGTCTTAAGAAAATTACTTGACTATGACTTCGAATCCCTGCCGCCATTCAATGCGCGTGTTCCAATTTTCACAATCGTAAAATAAAAGAGCTGCTTCGAGACTAAATCACGAATAAGTCCACAAACTCATTAACGGGCATTTGCTCAAGCTTAGAGCGCGTGCTGCAAGCATCTTTGATCGCCAGGACTTGTTTGGCAGGAAAGCGAGTAGACAGGTTGGCATCGAACTTTTTGAGCAACTCTGGTGTACCCTCTTCACGGCGTCTGCGATGTCCAAGTGGATATTCAACTTCTACTGGTGCGGTGAATGTGCCGTCCTGGAAGAACACTTGGACGGCATTGGCAATTGAGCGTTTTTGCGGGTCCAGGTAATCTTTGCTGTAACCTTTATTTTCTACCGTTTCCATCTTGGCTCTTAGAGCATCGATGCGCGGATCGCAAGCCACGCTGTCTTCATAATGGTCTGCTGTTAATTCACCGAAAATAAGGCCAATTGCAGTCATGTATTGAATGCAATGATCGCGATCAGCAGGGTTATGCAAAGGACCTTTCTTATCGATGATACGAATGGCCGATTCATGTGTTGTAATCACAATCTTTTCGATCTCGGCAATTCTGTCGGCTACCAGGGGATGCAATCGAATTGCGCATTCGACTGCAGTCTGAGCATGAAATTCCGCTGGGAATGATATTTTGAAAAGCACATTCTCCATGACATAGGAGCCGAGCGCTCTTTGAAATTTGAATTCGTTGCCTTTAAAGAGGACATCATAAAAGCCCCAGGTGGGTGCAGAGAGTACTGATGGATAGCCCATCTCGCCCTTTTTAGCAAACAAAGCCAGGCGGACAGCGCGACTTGTCGCATCTCCCGCGGCCCATGATTTGCGTGAGCCCGTGTTAGGAGCATGGCGATAGGTGCGCAATGACTGTCCGTCTACAAATGCAAGTGATACCGCATTGGCGATCTCTTCAACGGTACAGCCAAGCAACTGTGCGACAATGGCTGTAGAAGCCACTTTCACGAGAACCACATGATCGAGCCCGACGCGATTGAAACTGTTTTCGAGCGCCAGAATGCCTTGAATCTCATGAGCTTTTATCATTCCCGACAGAACGCTCTTAATAGTTAGTGGTGCCTTTCCTTCTGCTAAGAGACAACGACTCAACCAATCAGCCACTGCCAGTATTCCACCTAAGTTGTCTGATGGGTGTCCCCATTCAGCAGCCAGCCAGGTATCGTTGAAATCGAGCCATCGGATCATGCATCCGATGTTAAAAGCGGCTTGCACGGGATCAAGAACAAACTGTGTTCCAGGCACGCGCGCACCACTTGCGTATGTGACTCCCGGCACAATTGGTCCCATTAGCTTTGTGCATTCTGGGTAGCGCAAAGCGAGAATGCCACAACCAATCGTATCCATAAGACAAAGGTGCGCGGTATCGTAAGCGAGCTGGCTTTCCGGTTCGTAGCCGTGCGCATACTCGGCTAAATCGAGGAGCACCTTGTCGAAGTCTGGGCGAGTGTTATCGGTATGCACAGCACCTTTTGTCGTAAGCATTGTTCTTAACTAACTCCTCGATATCAGCGGGACTCGATAGGAACCCAAGCCGTTGGCTCAGGTCCAATGTAGTTGGAGGTTGGCCGTATCAGTTTGTTATTGGATCGCTGTTCAATTATATGAGCAGACCAACCCGATGTCCGGGCAATAACAAACACTGGAGTGAACATTGGGGTAGGTAATCCCAGGAAGTGATAGACCGATGCGCTATAGAAATCAAGATTGGGAAATAGTTTTTTCTCTCTCCACATCACTTGCTCGATCCGCTCGGATACTGGAAACAGAACTTTATCGTTCGCCACCTCTGAGAGCTGGTGCGCTAGCGCTTTTATTGACTCGTTGCGCGGATCACGTTCGGTATAGACTCGATGGCCAAAGCCCATAATTAGCTTCTTTTTGTCGAGCATCTGCAGCAGTCCCTTTTCAGCTTCATCAGGCGTTTTGAACTGTTGTATAAGCTCCATTGAAGATTCGTTGGCACCACCATGGAGTGGCCCGCGTAATGCACCTATGGCAGCAGTGATGCACGAATAAAAGTCAGCCAAAGTTGATGCAACGGAGCGAGCAACAAAAGTAGATGCATTGAATTCGTGTTCGGCATAGAGCACTAAAGAGGAATTCAGAGCCTTTTCCTGAAGCGTATCGGGCTTTCTACCGTGCAACAGGTGCAGGAAATGGCTTGCAACGTTTCGGTCATCCGTGACGGTGTCTATCCGCGCACCAGATTTGGAAAAGTGGTACCAGTACAAAAGCATCGAG
>CAJCIF010000353.1 GCA_903970355.1 Actinomycetota bacterium | reverse complement strand
TGAGCATTTCGGCTGCATTTGCCAACTGAACTATTTTCGGTGGCATGCCCGGTGCCTTGGCAAACTGTCTGCAAAGATCGAGAGTGCGGCGCAATGCCCGCACGATATCGCCTTCATCAAATAGGCTGGCTATGCGCATTTCATCCCAGGTAGCGCCGCCCGCCCAGAGTTCCGTCATGTGAGCAAAAATAGGGCTGAATTCAATGGCAACATCAATATCGAAGTCGCGCTGTAATTTATAAAGGCGCCTGCCGATATGCATTATTTTTGTAAGTACGAATTCCACATTGGGACTAACCCGTGGGCGAAATTGATCGTCCCGTCTGCCGGATTCCGTCACAAGGCAAGTCAGAATGGCGGCAAACTCAGCCGGGCTAAGATGCTCCATTACACCGCCCAGGGCTACTTCGGCGAGGAAAAGCTCATTCGTTCCTCTTAAACCAATCGCTAACCTTCCTAATTCCGTTGGCTTATTGGCGTCTAAGTAGCCTTCCAAATGCAAAATGTTGCAGAGTGCCTCGAACGTTCGCCATGTTTTGTTTGTTTCGCGTTCAATGCGCTTTTCTAATTCTTTGATTTTCTTTTCGAGATGGCGCAGGCGGTCGGATTGCTTACTGCAAGGCTTTTGAACAGGGCAACCATGGCAGGGCATGGCATAAGCTTCCTCAAGATTGGAGCTTATCTGGCCGCGCACCACATTTAGTGCGTCCTTGCCTTCATTACGCTGGAGGCTTCGCTCCATTTGCTTGAGTTGCTTGTGCTTCGCTTTGATAGTTTCCAGCCGCTTTGCATAAAGAGGCAGATCGCCCAGCTCGCCTGGACAAAGAGGGTTTTTCAAGCGATCGTATTCGCTTTCAAACCGCATTTTCTCTTCATAAACGGTGGTGAGATGTTGATTCACCATGAATTGCCCGAAGCTGCGTTCAATGAGATCTTTAGCATCAGAAAGTGAATGGCGTTCAAGTAGATTGAGAGCCATGCCATAAGAAGGCGTGAATCTGCTCGTAAGCGGATCAGGCGGTGCTACAGCCAACTTGGCTGCATCTTCTACGGATTCAAACGGATGGTGAAGAACGACAACGTGTCCAACTTCATCCATTCCTCTCCGACCTGCTCTACCAGACATTTGCAAAA
Organism: Actinomycetota bacterium; assembly: GCA_903970355.1. Taxonomy (GTDB): domain Bacteria; phylum Cyanobacteriota; class Vampirovibrionia; order Obscuribacterales; family Obscuribacteraceae; genus CAJCIF01. The sequence continues at coordinate 1,789 of CAJCIF010000353.1, read as the reverse complement.
ACTCGGAGGCATGAAGCTGGCGGTGACCTTCATCAGATCGTTTCGAAATGGAGCTGATTACTGTCGATCGCGCCGGCATGTTAATACCGGCAGCAAGCGTTTCGGTTGCAAAAACAACTTTCAAAAGGCCTTTCTGGAAAAGCTTTTCCACCATGGCCTTCCAACTAGGCAGCATGCCGGCATGGTGCACCGACATACCCTCAAAAACATATTGCAGGTGTGGATGATTGGCAAGATTGGGATTTTCTCTTGTAAATTCTTCGACATAGATTTTCAACTGCTGTTGTTCTTCCTGGCTTAGAAGGGGAATGCCGCGCGCCTTTTTCATGGCCTCTTCGCAGCCTTTTCTGGAGAACAAGAAATAAATAGCAGGCAGCATGTTGCGCCCGGAGAGCACAGCAAGAACGTCTGCCGGATGTGCTCCCAGAGAAGATATGTTTGGGCGTTTGCGATCGTTGTGATAGCTGCGACGCTTGGCAAATCTGGTTTTCAAATTCATGTTCAGTCCGCGTCCCGGACTGAGAAGAGGATAAAGATGACGGTCTCCAAAATAGTAAAAGCGCAATGGCACAGGTCTGTAATCGGAAGCCACTAGCGCTGTCGGGCCATGTGTTTCGTCAATCCAGCTTGTTAGTTCTCCGGCATTAGCGACGGTGGCAGAAAGGGCAACCAATTGAATATCTTTTGGTGAATAGATTATTGATTCTTCCCAGACGGTGCCGCGTTCAGCATCGTTCATGTAATGACATTCATCCAGCACTACAAAGGCAACGTCTTTGAGATTGCGTTTGACATCGCCAAAAAGCGTGCCGTAAAGCATATTTCGAAACACTTCTGTGGTCATTACCACAATTGGTGCATCGCGATTTATGGAAATATCGCCGGTGAGAAGACCAACTTTATCTTCGCCATATTTTTTGCGGAGATCGTAAAGCTTCTGGTTGGAGAGCGCTTTAAGAGGTGTTGTGTAATAGCAGCGCTGGTTGCTTCTGAGCGCCAATTCAACTGCAAATTCGGCAATAGCAGTCTTTCCCGAACCAGTGGGGGCGCAAACTACGACGCTTTTGCTTTCATCGAGATGTGTGATCGCTTCGAGTTGAAAATCGTCTAGCTTGAAAGGATAAAGATGACTGAGTTCGACTGCCAAAGAAATTACTTGCTGTTCTATTTACGCTCTCATAATAACAATTTCCAGAGGAACATATGGAAAAGCGAGCTCCGCAGATGTCAAGATATAAATTTTATTTTGTCGTTGAAGACGGCCGATGTGTGGGGTGCGGCGATTGTAATGGGGCTAATGATCATCACCAATCTCTACACCAAAGCCCCCCGACAGCGCTGTTATATAATGGTACCCACGCTTTTGCGGGACGTGGCGCAGGGGTAGCGCGCACCCTTGGGGTGGGTGAGGCCGGAGGTTCAATTCCTCTCGTCCCGAGAGCTTTCAGGCGTTTTCAGGCGCCTTATGCAGACCCAATGACAGACCCATTGTGGGATTTAGATTCCCAAGGTTGGGGAACATCTTCATTGAACTCCATAAGGTGAGCCAGGGCGCAATTTAGTGACATCTCGTTGCAGCCCGATGCGAGGCTCGCTGTTGAAAAGACAGGCACGAGATTGTCCTATGAAGCTGAATTTATGACCATGAATCCCAGTGAAAAGGCTGCTGTAAAGAAGGCATGTGTGAATTGTGGAAAACAATTCCAGGGTGCCAGTGAAGCATGTCCTATTGATGGTGGTTTGCTTGCTCCGATGAAAGATGATCCATTAATTGGCACTGTTCTTGATG
>CAJCIF010000352.1 GCA_903970355.1 Actinomycetota bacterium | reverse complement strand
GTCCTGTTTTATTCGATCCATTTCCAACAGAACTTGCCCAAGCTGCTTGTTGCTGATCAAGCCCATCTCAATTGAATTCATTACTTCGCTGCTCGAAACTATATTTGCTTGCGTGAGCAACTCGCCCAACCGAACGGTAGGACTATTTGGCAGAGCGTAAAAACCCTTTTCAGATAAAGCTGCTTCAATTGGCACCTGGCGTTTTTTGACGTTTTTGAGTCCCTCAATTGCCTGATCTTTTGTAATGCGACCATCACGAATGAGAACTTGTGCATTGAGAGCAGACGTGAGGAGAGATTCCGATAATATTCCGGATAAAACGAGTAGTCGTCCGAGGGGCAACCCCGTAATTCCGCTCTGGGCAAGGGCTGCATCCACCTGATCTGGGGTAACGAAACCTGCTGCAACCAGGAGATCCCCCAGTTTGGCAGTGCGCACTTCGGCATCTTGCGGCATGCCAATCTTGACGAAAGCTTGTTCCGGACTCAGACCTTGACTGGACACCAGCTCCACTGCTTTCTTGACAGCGTCCATCCCGACAATGCCATCTTTGAGCAACGATTGCCCTTGTACTGCAGCCTGGAACTGCGCTTCGCTAATAAAGGCAGACATGGTTAAGACGCGCCCAATCGGCAAACCAGTATCTTTACCGATTTGCAGGGCCTCGTTGAGGTCTTTCTGGCTGACAAGCCCCAACTCTACGAGCAGATCGCCAATTTTTATTGCCTTTGTGTCTACGTTAAACATCCAAATGCATCGCTGTGCAAACTAATTCCCGGCAGCCAACCAAACGCCACTTACGCGCTTACAACCTACCCCATTTTGCCAACAATTTAACGACGTTGAGCTTTTTACAGCCTTCCCGCCCAAAATTCCCGCCAACCTCTATTCTACTACCTCGGCGGGAATGTCGTAAGAGCGTGACCCCCAAAAAGCAGGAAGATACTGCCTGTAGTGGCACATTCGCTGAGATTTTATAAAACAGCTCATACGAACAGAAAAAACCTGGCCAAACAATTTTGAAGAAAAAAATGAAGTTCATAGCGCAGTCATGATGATTGAACTACAATGATTCTTGTTCCTTCCGGTGTACAACCATGAATTTGTTCGAAAAGAAACAACTCAATCACAGCCGCGGCGCCATTGGCACACGGTTGTCTTTGCATGGAAATGTATTCCTGAAGACTAAGCAATTCCGTCCAGACCTGGCTATCGACGACGCTGTGCGGGCGTAGCTAGATAGCCGCGCTCGCGTAAAAACACTCTCTACAAGCCCACGAACACCGGGCTAATGTAGCCAATGGGGCTAATTGACCTAATGGTGCTAATGGGGCTAAATGTAGGGGCGGTCTTTAGCCGCCCGCTACAAAAACTCCACGCTGCAAGCGTACCTCTTTATGGTTGCGCCGCCAATTTGTGCTGCAACCATATACGGTGCCTCGCAGTAATATTCTTTTATACTTGAGGAAATTGATCATGACCATTACATTGAAAAATCTCTTAAAAAACACCCTCGCCGAATTCGTCTGTTACAGAGATGGAGAACTCTGGTATAGAATCACTCTTTCTGCCGATTCCGCCGCTAACAAAGAGTTTGTCTTTGAATTTCCAGTACCAGTTACAGATACAGGCACAGGCATATTCGATGCGAAAGTGAAGTCCATTACTCTAATGAGATGGGTGCGCAAGCACTTTGAAAAGATTCAAAAGGGTGAATGGCAGTAAATATGTTTTAGGGCGGTTCCCATGAACTGCCCTATCTCATTTCTCAGTTAAAATAGGGATTCGCAATGGGGGCAGAAGTGGAGATGCGATCTCTAGTTGTAATAGTGATAATTAGCCTGTGTCTGAGTGGCATTGCCCCTGTGCTGGCCGCAACGAACAACGCATTTAACTCCGATATTTCCAGTCTGGAAATGAGATTCTTCTTTCATACATATGCCAACGACACAGACGATCAGCGACTCGATCGCTTAGATCAGCTTGTGTTTGGCCATGTCAGGCAAGGTTCTGAGCAAGACCGCATTACCAGTCTCTTACTTGCAGTTCCAAATGCACCTTCAACGACGGTGCAACAAACTGCCGCTGCACCGCCTTCCATAAATTCGCTTGAACCGGAGCATCCGGAATTGGCTACATCGCCTCCGCCATCTTCACCCATCGCATCGCAACCAGCTGCACCTCAATCGGCACCTCAGCCCACAGCAAGCCGGTCTTCAAGTGAACCCTATCCAACTGTTACAGCCCTGGAAGAACAAATTTTAGGCAAGACCGAAACAAATTTGCCGGTCGCCCAAAGAATTTCCAATTTAGAAACCAAAGCGTTTGGTAAACCAAGCACTTCCTCAGATCTTGGCGCACGTGTTGATCTACTTAAACAATACGTTGCTCAGAAGAATGGTGGAAACGAAAATTACCTCACTTCTTCGAATGCTGTCGGTTGGGCTCCTGGTAATCAAAGCCTCGAAGGTGAAGTTGCTTCTATGGAGAAAGAAGTTTATGGCGTAACATACTCTCGCGATCGGCTTACCAGCAGGTTAAGTAGGCTTGAAAGAACATTGCTTCCCCGGGAGCCCGCGCAAACATTTACACCGCTTGTCACTCGAATCAATAACTTGGAATCAACCTTGCATCCGAATAGTGTCCCTCAACAGATGATCGCAAGGAACGGCACGCAAGAATATCCAGAAAAGAAAAAGCATTCCCTTTTCCACAAGCTCGGTGTCATAGCTGCTGATGGAGCAGAGATGGCGGCCCGCAGTGCAATGTCCGGCGGGTATTATGGTGGTGGCATGCCAATGATGGGCGGTTCTCCATTCGGAATGTGGTAGTTAGTTACGAATTTGAATTGTGGCAAATTAGGGGCATTGTGAGTGTGTTGTAATTGCAAATTAGATCTGTTTGACAACCTGCTGATAATAACTTACCATCGATGTTTACACCTACCAAAAGCACTTATCTTCTCCTCTTTTTTTACACCACACTTTTTATTGTATGGGCTGCTTTAGCCGCCCGCTTTTAAACACCACACTCTTCATTGTAGGGACGGCTTCGGCCGCCCGTCTTTAAACACCACCGTCAAATATTTGTCTTTCCTGATTCCGGATGATATTCGGAAGGAGACGCACATATGCCTCCAGACGCGATACAAGGTATCGTTGATACCGCTTATGGTGCCGTTGAACAGCACAGCAATAATTTTGAATCTGTTTACTCTGGAATTGTTCAGTTACAGCAACGAGATAGAGGTAACACTGCCCAGTTCCAAAAAGACATGGCAGATTTGGATAGTCGCCTTCATGCGAAGGGCATACTGACTGACCTTCAACTAACTGGTGTTGACGGTGAACATCACTTGCTAGGCACAAAAGATGGAAAAAGTGTAGCAGTGGTGGCATCCAATGTTAGCGATGTTTTCCAACAAACACCTTCCCATGAATCATTTTGGGACAGCGCCAAAAATGTTCTTTCAGATATTGGGTCCGGTGCAGTAAACGAACTTGAGCATCACACTGGACGAGTCCTACTAAGCGGCGCAATTGGTTTTGGCATAGGAGTGGCAGCAACATTTGCTGCACCGGCCATCGTGATTGGCGCAGCAGTTGTAGGTGTCGGCATTGCCGGATATGAAGTTGCGAAGAACGCTCCTGGCTGGATACACGATGCACAAGTAGCTGCCCATCCGGGACTTTACTCACAGACTGAACAAAGGCAGGCCGATCAAGGACTTAGACGATTTGGCGGCGGCGCCGTTGATGTCACTGCAGGCGTCGCTGGCTCTTTTGCAGGCGGATACACTGGCTCTCTCATCAAGTCTGCTTTATTACCGAAGGCAGATCCCGTTCCAGTAGAAACAGACCCTGAAAATGTTGATGACAATCCCAACCAAGCTCACACTCAACACCATAACGTTGCCAACGTTACTAGCCAATTGGCGAATGGCGATCCTACTCAGGGTGGGGCCAGTAACATAGGTGACCCCACACAGGGGCATACTGCGTCATTTTCGGTTGGCGATCCCACGCAAGCACATGCCGGAGTTACAGTTGGCGATCCAACTCAAGGGCACTCTGCCGCACTAACTGTTGGCGTGAGTGGAGATAATACACCTACCGATATTCCACCGATACCTAAACCAACTTTTGACGCTACTCCACCGCCAGCTGAAACACCTCCACCGCCAACTGAAACAACTCCTCCTTCGTCGGACGCATCCACTCCTCCACCTACCCAAGATGCGCCTCCACCCCCTGTAGCTGCAGATTTGACTCTGGATCAATCAATTGCTCAGAATCAATCTATATTCCGGGCAGCAGCTACAGATGATGGAGATGGTGTAATAACCGCAGTAAAACAATCTTATAATGTGCAATTCAGACGACTAACTGCACCGGAATTAGTACCCACTCTCGAAAATCCAGCCGGCCAAAACGCTGAAGCGGGACAATGGGTAGCAACAAGATTGAATGCGGACGGAACACCAAATATTGAAAATGGCATGGTTAATCAGTGGCCAGTGACAGAAAAAGCCATGCTCAAGACTTATCAAATAACGCCTGATCAATTACCTGGTACCGATAATCTCACTGCTGCAACGAGAACCGATGCGCCTCCTGTGCATATGGTGAAGTTGACCAACGATATAAAATTCAAAACTTCGTGGGGAGAATTGAGCGGCAGAGCCGGTGATTATCTAAGCAATTATGATTATTCAACCACCACGGGCCAGCCTGGATCAGACTTCGCCATTGTCACTGCCTCATCTTTCAACCAAACATATCAAGCAGTGCCGGGATCGTAGGGGCGACTTTAGCCGCCCTCTAAAATAATGCGCATGGCAACGCCATGCACCTACATTGGCATATGAAAGTTATCAAAATGATAACATATCTATATTGACGAAAAGTTATCGTTTTGATAACCTATCTTTAGGTGCCGATACCGTGGAAATCATCAACGAGAGCGAATTACACGGCTTTGCTAAGAAACACTCGAAAGCGCGAAAGCCGTTGGCGAACTGGATTCAAGTGACCAAAGCGGCTACTTGGAAAACATTTGCGGCGGTACGAGAAACCTTTAGAAGCGCTGATTACGTAAAGGAGCAAGTCGTATTTGATATCGGAGGAAACAAATATCGGCTCATTAGTTCAATAGATTACCCCGCCCAGCGCGTCTATATCTTAGACATGATGACTCACGCCGAATATGACAGGTGGAAGGCATGAATACAGCTAGGGTTGACAAAGCGTATATGGAGTTGGTCAAAGAATTCCCGCTCATCCCTTTGCGCGACAAGTCTCAACTGGCACAAGCAGTACAGATGATGAAGCAGCTGGCTTATCGTAAAAACACTTTAACCGGCAGTGAATCAGACTACTTAGCGGTACTCGGTGATTTGATTGCTAAATACGAAAAGCGCCTCCCTCTATTAGCCGAAGAAATGACACCACAAGAAGCGCTAGCATTTCTTATGGAAACTAATGGTCTTGCGCAAGCTGATCTTGTCGAATATGTAGGTTACAAATCCAATCTTTCAGCTTTTCTGAACGGACACCGAAGTCTCAGCAAGCGTGCGGCCTGCCGACTCGCAGACTACTTCAAAGTATCACCGGCATTGTTTCTACCAAGAGAATAAATGAGTCCGCCGTGCTAATCGTGCACTTTTGCAAGATCGTCATCATTGTTGCCTGAATAGACACCTTCTTTTGGATATCCAAGGCTCCGCGCCACTTTCTCCCACTGTTTTCGCACGTGGGAATCTTTAATATCTTCCATATTCTCGCAAACCAGATTAACGACAATCGGCTCAC
>CAJCIF010000351.1 GCA_903970355.1 Actinomycetota bacterium | reverse complement strand
CTGGAGGCTAGCGGAGTCGAACCGCTGACCTTCTCCGTGCAAAGGAGACGCTCTACCAACTGAGCCAAGCCCCCACGGAAGCTATTCTAACGTGTCATTCTCTCAATCGACCAATCTGGACACTTTTTCTTTTAAATTTGTATGCCGAAAGCTGAAAAGTGGCTAACAATTCCCCAAATCAGTGTCCGCTGCTCTGAGAGCGCCTGAAACTTTGCGTAGATTGAAGAGCCTGGAGCTGTTCTTCCTCCGCCTTAGCCCAGTCTGCCTTGCGACGTTCAGAATCTTCTCTCAGCGCTTTGATCTTAGTTTTGGCATCATCCTGCAAAGTTTGAATTTGTGATTGATTGAAATACCCACTTCCTCTATTTCTAGGCTGGTTTCTAATATCTTCTATTTGCTGAGTGGTTTCTGTTTCTATTTGTTTGATTTCCTGATCAAGCCTGAGCTGATCGTGGCTTACCCGAGAATTGAAATCATTGACGATAGTTTCTCTCTGGCTGGCCAGGTGTTGATCGCTTGGTATACCTGATTTTGGAGGACTCGTTTTAGCTACATCATCTATTGCTTTGGTGAGATCAGGTTCCGGAATGTAATTGGAAAAGACCCTACCCATGCCGCCTTGATTATCGAACACCATAACCGTAGGACATTGAGTAATCGAATAATGTTGAAAGATTTCCTTCAGACGCTCATCATGTTCGACGATGGTATTTCTCGTGCCCGGAGTCTGCATTTGCGATCTCACGAAATTGACCTTGTCACCGTACTTAGACTGCAAACTGGTCAAGATAATATCGAGTCTGGCGCAAAGCGGGCAGCCACATAAAACACTCACTACTTGCGGCTGTTGTACCCCTGTCAGTCTTACTGGTGCGGCAGGTTCCTGATTTGGAATGGGGGCTTTTGATGCTGAAGAAACAGGCGCGGGCTCAAGTGCCTGGAGAGCCATGTGGCAATACTGTTTCAGTTGACCCTCAGGAGCTAGATCTAAAGCAAGCTTGTACTCCTTGATGGCATCTGTTTTCTGGTTCACTTTGACAAGGCAATTGGCCATGTAGTAATGGAATAAAGGATTGTCATACTCCGTTGGCTTTGCCGCACCCAGAAAGCCAATTGCTTCCGCATACTGGCCCTTGTTAAAAGCAGCAATACCGCTGGTTAGATAGGGATTGTCAGCGGCGGAAGGCAAGACAGCGACCGCATAAAAAGCCTCAAGCATGAAAACAAAACTGAAAAAACGGCGCATGATTACTCTGTGGTAATAGCAGTCGACTCGATCTGATTCTAGCCGAAGCTATCTTTCGTTTATCACGCCAGCCGTGAATATTTAGTGAATGAGTTTCATGCCAGGTATTTTGCATCTGATTCTGCCACCACTGGAGGTGCAATCAAGCCGGAAAAGGGCGAACTGGTTTAAAAGCTTGGCTGCATTTGCAATTAGACGACCGGTCTAATATAATGATCAAAGTTTATGTGTTTGATATCGCTTTGGCTTTGCCAAGACGAGAAAATTGAACCTCCCAGCGTTTATGGAGCATGACCAATGACTGCCAATACCAAAACCAAAGTGCAAGGCATTCGTATAACGGAGCACGGTGGACCGGAAGTTCTTAAGTATGCGGATTACGAGTTGCCAGAACCAGGTCCGGGCGAAGCGCGGGTCAAGATTCACACTGCCGGATTGAACTTTATAGACATCTACCAGCGCCGAGGGCGATATCCTGTGCAATTGCCATGGACACCGGGTCTGGAAGCCGCTGGTGAAGTTGAAGCGATCGGGTCGGGAGTAACGGAAGTAAAAGTCGGAGAAAGAGTTGCTTACAGCTCAAGCCCTGGCTCTTATGCCGAAGCAAATATAGTTCCGGCTGCCAAGCTTATTCCGTTGCCGAAAGAATTGAGTTACGAGCAAGGCGCCGCATTTCCTTTGCAGGGCATGACCGCTCATTACTTGCTCCATGAGTTTTACAAAATCAAAAAGGGCGACAATGTCTTGATTCATGCTGCCGCAGGCGGGATGGGTTTGCTTCTAGTGCAATGGGCTAAACATCTTGGTGCACGTGTCATTGGCACAGTGTCCAGCGAAGAAAAAGCAAAGCTTGCCAAAGAATTTGGCGCTGATGATGTGATCGTTTACACGGAACAAGATTTCGTGATGGAAAGTAAGCGTCTCACCAATGATGTTGGACCAATTTATATTATTGACGGCGTCGGTAAAGACACATTTGCAAAGAACCTTGATGCAGTGGCGTTAAGAGGACACGTAGTTATCTTTGGTGCAGCAAGCGGCGTTGCCGACCCGATTCTTCCGAATGATTTGCAAAAGCGGAGCCTCACCGTATACGGTGGCAGCCTCTTCAACTACGTGCTCACTAGAGAAGAATTACTCATGAGAGCTAATGGTGTCATTCAAGGTATTAAGGAAGGCTGGTTGAAATTGAAAATAGACCAGGTTCTACCCGTAAAGGAAGCACAAAAAGCCCACGAGCTTCTTGAGTCGAGAAAGACAGTAGGAAAAGTAATTTTGAATTGCCGGCCTTAATCGATTGCAACTGGAGACAGTGAGTTCGATTTATGTGGGATTGCACTGATTACTTCCGCTTCGGGGTGAGCTTTCAGATAGACAGCGAGATCGTTATCTAAATTTTGCCATGAGACGTCTTTTGCGACACGGCTGTAAATCCAATTAACAAACGGATTACGATGCTGGCAATAATTGGTGAGCTTCACTAATTGATGACCAAGATCAAGTTTCGCTCGGTAGCCGGTTTGTCCACTTTGGAAGTATTTTGCTCGGACAGAATACGCCCATTCAACACCCGCTTCGAATAAGCGCATGTAGAGATGCAGATGCTCAGAAACAGCGTAATCAAGCCCGATGAATTTGTTGATGACGCAATCACCAATTTTGAAACAAAGCATAAATGCAACAATGCGATTGGTCTCATGGCTGCGCAGCAGTACAAACCATGTGCGATTATCTTCAGAAAGCAACTGAAAGAACTTCGGATTTAGCTCTTCAAATTTTGTCTTTCCACGTTGATAAGTTTGCCAGAACAAGGCAAAGATCTCGTCTAAAAGTGCTTGTTCAGGATATTGAATTACTTCAACATTCAATTGGGCGCGTTCTTTGCTTCGCCTAATTTTCTTTTTTAAATTGTGCCGACGCGAAGATTTCAAATTCAAGTAATAACTCTCCAGATCTTCACCTTCAAGCACTAAGTCGGTGCCCGGATAACTGAGGCATCTGAACATACCTTTGCGGATTAGTGTTTGTTCAATTTGAATCCGATCTTTCTCGATGAAATCTTTCCAAACCAGAAAAACGGCTTTCGATTTTTCAGCACGTTTTGCTAACTCATCGTATATGTGTCCTGCTATATCCGGCAGAGCAATTCCCGGCAAAAGCCCAACCGTGCCTTGATCTGTACATGGTGAGCCAATAAATATGGTTCTTTGGATCACTAAGAATGGAAACAACTTACCAAAAGCAGGCACTTTTTCAACAAATCGAACGAGCGCTTCGGGCCCAAACAAAGCCAGTGGCATATCCATCAAAAATGTAGGAATAATGCCGATCGGCTTGCCGTCTTTGTGGATGATTCCAAATGAAAAGGTGAATTGCTCTTCTATACCGCATTCTTCCAGGGCAGAATAAAAGAACTGCCCTTCCAGTGGTGCAGGGAAACAGGCATTCCAAAGTTGCGTTGGAATCTCTTGCGTCCGAGACAGCCAGGTTGTTTGGAAATCCGATTGGTTAGTCACCCAGAACCCACCATGCAGGTTCCACATATTATAAATATGATTCCGAGCCATCGCTTACGAGAAACATTTTCTTTTAGATAAAAGTGTGAGAGGACTGCAACAGCAACGAAACAAAGCGCACTCATAGGAAAAGCAATGCTCACGTCAATTTCGTGCAAAGCAAATGTCCAAAGTACAATTTCCAATGTGTATAGACAAATGCCCGCGGCCACCCAGCGATTGCCACCATTTTTAACTGCTCCCTTTTTCAGAGATAGCTGACCAAACGCTTCCACAATAACAGCAGCAAGAACTAAAATTAAACCGAGAGCTTTTGCTGCCATATCTTCAACTCTCTTTTTGCATGCTGCTTGTCTGGCTAATAAACCAGACTCCAACAAGTATTAGAGCGATTCCGGTGCCTTGCAGCAAAGTAATCTGCTCATGCAATAACCACACTGAGCACACCGAAACAGATACATAACTCATTGCCGTAATGGGCTGAACAAAACTAAGTTCTGCTTTTGAAAGCACACGCATCCAGTTGAAAAACTGCATGAGAAACATGGCGATCGTGCCGTAAAACAGCGGACGAGAGAGGACGGATAGCACTAATTCAACAGGTGATGCTGTATCAGGAACACCTGAGACAGTAGTTTTCCAACTCAGTTGGACCGCTGTGTCCAATACAATTGCCAGAGCCAACCCTATCCAAACGTCTATTCGATAGTGCTTACTCATATTAGTGATTTTTGAATAATCTGGGCCATCCTGGACTCGAACCAGGGACCTCACCCTTATCAGGGGTGCGCTCTAGCCACCTGAGCTAATAGCCCGAAAGGTTCTCATGATAGCATTCGAAACACCTGAAAACTACCAAAAAACCAAGAACATCATACTATACCCGATTTGGCGAATCCATGTTTTGCTAAATCCATGTAGCGCTAGTCCAGTCCCTCATCGAAGGTGCGGGGATTGATCGGAACCTCTTCCCCGGCTGATCCCGCTTCATTGGAGTCATCATTGGGATTCTTAATAATGTTGGTTACTTCTCTAAAAACAAAAGGATGATTCATGTCTGTCGCATAATTGCGGTCTTCTTCATGCGGAAATCTCGTGTGCAGATAATGATTGAAAATGAGGCGAAACGAATTTACCGGCGAAATGGTCTGATACAGCCCGATGTCTTCATGGTTTGGTAAGTAATAGGCATTGAGAATTCCGAACCGTTCTCTAATGAGATTGTTCTTCCACGTCTTTGCAGGAAAACGCATATCACCCAATTGAGAAGTGCCATGATCTCCCTGCAGAACGATAATTGGCTTGGGCCCTGGCTGACTGAGTATTGCATCAATTGCTTCCATCAGCTTCTTTCGCACAAAGATCACTTGTCCCAGTAATAAATCCTTTTCAGCGGCAATCTGAATATAAGTAATCGTTCCTTTAACCGGACTACCATCTGCCGCGAAAAGACAGGGAACATGCGGCAACATGATGTGGCAGAGGACGAATTTTGGACTTGGCTGAAATCTGGCCTCGGCTAACTTAGCAAAGCAATCCAAACGAACTCGGCGAAGATAGGCGCGCATCCATTCGAATTGGTTTGGCCATCCAAGCAGCGTGCCACCGAATGTGGGCACAAAATTTTCATCCCAAAAACTGGAGCGAAGATTGATATTGGCTTGCGCCATGTAATTTGTATTTCCCAAACCGGAGCCGATGTTCACGAATTTATATCCATAGCTCTTGAGGAAAAGAGGCACTCTTGAGTTTTGCATCAAGAAGCGAGTCATGTCGTATGCATAATCATTCCCATCCATGAGAACGGCAGTTTTATCCAAATACATCATGTTGAGCGATGAAGAGAGAGACATCATTGTGATTGGATAATTGGAGTGGGCGCCCTCGGCGACGTAGAATCCTTTCTTCTTGAGGAAATCATCGAATGTATGATCGTGATAATCGAAGACCTTTTCGATAACAGCTTGGCTTGCCATTGTGTCAACGATGATGTAATAGATATCCGGCTTTTGCAAAGCCGTCCTAGAGGCGCCCGCCATCTCGTCTGTAATCGTCTGCCAGTGCACGCGAGGCCAAATTACGAATGTGAAATTTACTTTTCGGTAGAGGACGATTTGAACTTGAACTGCCAGGAAAAAAGCACAAAGAAAAGCTACGCTGCGACGCCATTGCATAAGCCCTTTGCGAGCAAGAGCCGCATACAGAGCCCAAAACAACGCAATAAAAATTGAGTAAAATCCAAATTGCGTGACGTTGGCCTGCGGATAAGCATTTTTGGCACAGAGCACAATTGATAAATCAAAAAAGACAAAAATTGCCGCAAACGATATGAGCGCCCCCTTATTTGCATTTCTCAAAATCAAAGCGAGAAACAAATAAATTACCGTAGCAGCTGCAGCTGATGTCCAAAGCGGATTTATCAGCCCTTCCAGAGCAGAATATCCACCCAGTAATACGTTGTATTGAAAAAGGATAATCGCCATCGGCATTGTGATCGGGCCTAAAGAGGCTTGCCATAGGGATTGCCATGACAAATCATTGCCGGTTGCGCTAACTTTTTTTGCGTTGTTGGTCGACACTTATGGACTGCATTTTCTGGCTAACATTTTCCTTGCAGTAAATATAACCGCCTTTGAGAATCTTCTATGGTTTCGGCAGCCAAGATTTTGAATTCATTTTGGAAAATATTTTCGAATTGCTCTTGTGTATAAGAGTATGGATTATCACGCAGCCAACGGTTCGAAAGCATGCGCTGCACTTGCTGATCATCGTTAGGAATAAATTCCACAATGACGTGCTTACCTATCTTCTTAAACAGGCTGGACACTTGTTCCAGCTTGGCGCAATTCGATATCACAAGATGGTGAATCAGCCCCAGGGCCAGAACGCAATCGGCGGGCCCTCTGCTTATAAGCGAATCAAACTCAACGTTATCCCAGCCCAAGCCAGGGCTCGGATGCGAGATATTGCCAACAAGAGGCAATATATAGGTTTCGCCATTTTTAGCGCATTGCCTGTAGTTCTGCTCTACGCAAACGGGATCTTGCTCAATCGAAACAAAAAACGTTTTGTCGGGATTGGCTGTGCGAGCGTACCCTCCATCGTTTGCGCCTAGATCCCAGACAATTTTGGGTTGGCATTTACGGACAAAATCACCGACGATACGCTGCTTGGATTTGGTAGCGGTTTCGCTGTAGGTATTGGTAGTGTAATAGTCACTCCAGGTAGATTGTTTGATCGCGAAGTTTGACGAACTTACGGCTTGTTCCAGGCTTTCGATCAAGCTCTGTACTTCTCTCTTTGACATCTTGCGGGCCGCGCTTTTTACCTTTTGCTCCGGTGTAGAACTTTGCAACTTGGCATGCATGTATATGTGAATGGCGAGCCATGGGTTGAAAACTTGCCTCAAGTTGAGAATCTTGGCGCCCAGGTCGAGCGGAAATCCGTCCGGAAATGACATTAGCCAGGAGTTGCATCTCACATCAACGTTGCTCATCAGCGTGAGAGGCACAAGAAAGTGCTCACAAAATTGCCGGTAAGCAAGCCAGGGAGAGCCTTCGCTATAGCGTTCAAAAGAGAGCGTGTCTATGTGTTGGGCTTTGCCGTTGACGAATTGAACGTTTCTGTTCGCAGCGTCTTTGAGGACCATATCGAAATCAAGCGCAGATTTTGCAACTTTCAAAGTTACCAGTGCAGCGTCTTTCAACTGCCCAAAGCACCATTCGTAAGGGTAGGAGATGAAAGGTATTTGCACAGGCTTGAGAATCTTATGAGCACCGTCCATCCCTGAAAAGAGAGTGTGATCGTTTTGTTCTTCGTGCGTAATCATTAGCCCTTCATCGGCTAACTTCGCATAAAGACCACTCGACATAAGGTGAGCGTAGTCTTCTGCATAGACATTGTTTATGCAGCGATAAACAACACCATCTTGCCTAAAGACAAAGCCGCCAGGATCTCTAAATGAAGCTGCGACTCGCTGCAATTGCTGCATATTTTTTCGAAGACAACAGGTGGGAATTCAGTTTAGTATACAGGCCGGATTACGCTTTAGCCGATGCGAAAATTGGAACTTTGAAAGACTCGGCGAATATGCGAAACAGTTGCCTTTAAAGAAAGCAGACCTAAAAGAATTCCACTGGAAACGTACTGAAGCATTAAACTGCCTGTGCCTGGGTCGATATAAGCTTTCGCATCGCATGGAAATATGGACAATACTGTCAAAAAAGCGACGATGAAAGCGACGTTGATAGAAATAGTGTTCATGAAAATATTCCCCTATCTAAGAGATACGGTGCGCCTAAGCCAACTTCAAATGCGTTGAAACGCTTTTGAAAGAAAAGAAAAATCGGTTGAAATGCCTTATATCTTCAATTTAGCGAATCCAATCAAACTCGTAAATACTCAATAGTGTGTAAACGCCTTCGGTAAACGAATGCATGTACACGAATTCGTTAGTATTAAGTGCTTATTCAACTGTTAGTAAAGGGATACCATTCACAGTCTAGTTCACAACTAGCGTTCGGTAAATACTCGAAAACGCGTATGTACACAAGCTGAACAGGCGCAGTCTGAGAGTTGTTCTTCGTATTTCCCGCTGCTCAAGGTCCCAAAAAGGTCACTGCGCGCTGGTAGCGTAACTTTTGCTTACCACCTGCACCGGAGAACTACCAATATGGGCGGTTTTGAACAACCTATTCGATCAGAAGAAACCTCAAGCGTGTCACCTTCCGAACACCTTTATAACAGTGCAAGACCGGCAACTGCCGGTGGAGAACCGGTTGGACCACCGAATTTGAATGGCGGAGAACCTGTGAATCCACCGCCGATTGAGCCGGTGAACCCTCCTCCGTTTGGATCAGGATCGTCCAGACCCTTTGCACCACCTGCGGAACTACACCAATTTCATATTCCTGTATTTGAGCCGGGCTATTCCCAGGGAAATCCATCATTCCAGTTACCGGCCCTGACCCTTGGCGGTAGCAGTGATGATTGTGCTTATACCGATTTCACACGGAACAGCGATCGTGTAAACAACCTCACGATCGGTGACTGGTTTACTCAACATGACTACGCGAATGCTGCGCTATCCTTCAGCGACAGCAACCTCGGCGAAACTCGTTTAACGCTTGGCCATTCAATTTTTACTCCTTATAAGGAAGATGGCACACTCAGAGACTATTCGCTCAACTTAGAAGCGGGTGGATTCGTGCCCACCGGCAAAACATTCGACAAAGGCCAATTGCCATTTGATGGCAGTGCCGGTGTGGTGTTAGGCGCAAACGGGTATTACAACTTCGATAAAAACACAAGCGCCTATGCCTCTTTCGATTGGTCTCACTCCGGCAAATTCAAATCAGAATGGGACGGTCAAGTCGGGCTAACTAGGAAGGTTTTTGATCTTCCACTATCTGTTGGTTATCAACGTTCCGAAGTTTCGGGCTACAAAAGCGCAGATTACCTGCAACTCGGCGCATCTTTGCCTTTGAGTAGAAATGTCGATTTGTTTGTAAACGGCACCATTCCTCTTGAAAGGAAGAATAGTGAAGGAAACACCGCCTGGTTCGGTGTCAATTTCCGCTGGTAATAGACAAAGAGAACATATACAAGTGAGCGAGACAAAAAAATGATTCGTGCTGGCGTTGGCATTATATTGAGTTTCACGGGTTGTTTCATACTGAATGAATCAGCCCAAGCACAAAGTGCATCTCGTGATAGCGGTGCTCGTAACCAACTGGCTTATGCCACCATGTTGCCACCACTGGATATCTCTACGGAAAGGCAAAAAGCATTAACCCTCTTCATTGCGGAGCGCTATAACGAATCAGCTTTGCGCTATGAAACAGTCTGCAAAGACAAAAGAGCAACCGGCGAAGACTTTTGTCATTTGGGTGAATGCTATTTCCGAAATGGTGCATATAAAGTTGCCGCTCAAAATTTCGTCCAGGCAACACAATTAGAGCCACAAAATGATCTGGCTTATCAACGCCTGGTAGAAAGTCTTTGTGCAAGCCACGACAAAGCCCAGGCAAAAACGTCGTGCCAACAGAGTCTGGCAGTTTTGCGAGATCCAATTGCAAGACAGCAGATGCAGAATCTATTGCGCTCCATCGAAGGCCCGGATCTTTCAACGACGAAACCAAAGAGCACAGGAGTTTTGGGAAAAGGTCCACAAGGATGAAAAAGCATAGAACTAGCCCGCGCAACAAGAACGGCTATTTCATAGCGGAAGTTCCCGTTGCCTTGTGGTTTGTCCTCATCATAATGTTGTTTCCACTTCTTAATTTAGCTACCACATGTCTGCGCAGTTCATTTCTCTGGTATGCAGCACATACAGCTACAGCAAATGCGGCTCGCGCTATTTCATACCAAACAGGCATCAATGGTCAATTGCCTGCCATGACGATTGCTGAAAATTCTGCAGTACAAACTGCGGCAGGATTTCATGGAATACACATTGATTCAGTGCAGACCGCCATTGTCATTACAGACATCAACAATCTAAAGCAAACAGTGAGCGCAAATCGCCTGTCAACTCCAGCCGATCCAACTAACTTCGGCTATCAAATTCAAGTTGTTGTAAACGGTATGGCCGATCCACTCTTCTACTCTCAGACCAACTGGTTGGGACGAATTCCTGGATTAACTGCACCGATGCCACTGACATTTTCCGATCGGCAATTCTGCGAAGCTCCGCAAGGACTAAATCTCTAAGTAGGTGAATGACGTGTTGAGAAGCCATAGCCAACGCCTTAGCAAGCGATCAAATCTAGGTCAGGCAATGACCGTGCTTATTAGCCTACTCGCCTTCGTTTTGCTTCCTGCACTTTTCGTTCTCACCTTCGAAACAGTGAGGCTGATACTTGCGCAACAGCAGCTTAAAAATGCTACAGATGCAGCAGCGTTGACGGCCGTAGCAACGCTAGCCTCGCAAGACAATACAGACCCAACCACTGCTCATCAGAATTCAGAAGCAGCGGCTGTGAAGGTGTTCAAACAAAACGTAGTTCTGGGCGTAGCTCTCACCAATACCGCACTCGAAACCGGTCCACCTTCTTCTCCTCTCAGTGAAGGCGACGCCTCAGTCTATTTCGAGTTTCTCGATCCGAACACTCTTGCCGTGTTGCCCATTTCGAATCCGAATGCAAAAATCGTTCGTACTCATTCAACTTTGGGTTGCAGTTTAGCTTTCAAAAATTACACCTCACTTGTTCTGAACATGAGGGAGTTCAACATTTCCGCCCAGGCGGAAGGTGCCGTGCCGGTGTTGGACCTGGTTCTGTGCATGGATGTATCGGGCTCAATTGACGATCAAACACCAATTACTCTTGTGGAACGCCAGTGGGACAGAACTACCAACAAATTGATATACGAACTGCCCGGAGGCACTTGCACGGTGCCGGCCGGCACCATATATGATGTTGTGCAACCGCCTCCAACCGGAACGTCGGTTAATGCGGTTGCTCCGCAATGCCTTGAAAACGCTTACTCCAATGGCGGCGCTTATTTTTCTGAGTTTCTCGGTGCTTATCTTGGCACACCGGGCATGCGCTCGTTGCATGGTTATCCGGATGTCGGGCAGCCACCCGGCAACTACACTCCGGGCGGGGGCACCGCCGTCGACTACAATGCCACTTTTCACTACGGCGAATTTACAGATTTGGTAGTAAACCTGGACGGGAACCCGTCTTTCGGTGGTTGTACCGTGAGCGGCTATTCCTTCCCGAACTACGCCGTTCTGGTTGAAGCGGCGCGCGGCAATCTTGAAAATACGAGCGTCTTCAATTCCAGCAAAGCCTCAACTGGAATAACCAGTGTCTCGCCTCGAAGCGGCTACCAACAAGCATATTTGCAGGCGGCTCAACAATTATTGCAGCCCATCAATTCCGCCAAAAGTGCTGCACTTACATTTACGGACATTATCAATACAAACACCAATGCCCATTTCGGTTTCGAGGCATTTGCCGACGGCATTGGCAGTACCACAACACAGACGGTAAGTGGGTTCTACACCATAGACACTAACAACGGCTATGCGCCATCAAGCTATGCAGGCTATGGCGTAGCGCAAAACTTTCCAATGCCGTATATCCAAACTGACAAAAATCAATCAAATTACACTTCCGTTAATCAAGCGATCAATTCATGTGTGGCAATGGGTGGTACTAACATTGGTGCAGCAATAGATGGCGCTGTGAAAATACTTTCGTCCTCATCCTACACGCGCACAGGCAGCTACAAAGCGATCGTTCTTTTTACGGATGGTGAGCCAACTGCCACACCGTCTTATCCAGGTCCATTGGACAGTGATCCTGATACCAATGCTCGCAAAGCGGCCCAGGAAGCTAGTGCCGCCGGAATACCTGTCTACACAATCGGCTTAGCCCAAAATTCCGCTATAGTTCCTGGTGAAACAGCTATTCTAAATGACACGAATTCCGATCCAAGCACCGGTGGCATCGCGGCCATTGCCGGGCATGGTGGCACATTCAATTTGGTTACAGACAATTCAAATTTGCGGGCAGCATTTGAAAAAATTGCCAGGCATCTTGTGCAGCTAGTAGCCAGCGGTGAGGCACTGACCGATTAATCGGAGTTTATTCCAATGGTATTAAGAAGAAGGAAACAAGGCAGTTTATTGGCAGAGGTAGCAATTGGTTCCCTCTTTCTTGCAGTGTTCAGTGCACTCTCCTGCTATGCCGCACTTTTATTGTTAGGCATAAGTGTCAACGATCGCGCTTGCCGTGACGCTGCCAGAGCAGCCGCTCAGGGGCAAGATGTCGCGACCAGCACTAAGCTCGCTACCGCAATACTGAAGGCGCACGCATCCAAAGCAAATTTCCTCGGTTCACCTATTCTTGCAAACCTTGTCTACAACACCTACAGTGACACGCAAACATCACCAATAGTGCAGGTGACTACGACACTCTCTGCCACTGTTCCTTTCAAACCCTTATCATTCTTTTCGGATGCAGCTTTCATGGCCCACGATCAACAACTCGTCTTCAGCCAGACCTACACATTTCCAATCGTCAAAACACCGTAAAAGTCTAGAAATTTTTACTTCTTGATTCGCTCAATATCCTGGATGAACGGCCGAACTATATTCAAGTCTTCTTGATAAACGATTTCCCTTTTTGAATTCAAATCGTCAAACTTAGCACGGAATTGCTTGATGATCGCCCGGAGAGTAACGAGCTGCTGATCGCTAAGATCAGAGATTACTGGATTTATCTTCTTCGCATTTGACTTTTCATCATAAGGTCTAAAACCTATAGTTTCGCGCGCCGTCTCGTCACGTCGGGAGTACCAATATATCCATGGTGGCCCGCTCCCCAGGTCAGACAGATTTGAAAGCTGCTCTTTCGTTAACACTGCCCGAATTTCCTTCCACTCCTGTGCACGCAACAGATCGAATTGTTTATTGAGAGCATCTAGTTTTGAGTCGTGCGTTTTATAAATTTCCTTGAGAGCTTGCTTCGACTTATTGGGTATCTGCGTGGAGGCAAATACCTCTGTTCTCGTTAGCACTTTCGGATTCCGCATTCTCAGGAGGGCCTGTTCCTGCTCATGCTTCATAGTGTTTTCCAAATTCAGATAAGCCGTATATTGCTCCGGGGTTAGAACCCCTTTTATTTCCATCATCCTTGCTTTCGCGAATTCGAAACTCCCACCCAATTTCATATCCACAGGAGGAATCTTTCCGGCTCTCCTGAGCGCACGACCCTCCTCAAGAATCTTTCTGGTCCTCTCATTTTCCTTATCGAT